>JAKAYZ010000104.1 GCA_021816165.1 Planctomycetota bacterium
CGCCTTGAGGAAGATCGGCGATGCGCCTGAAATAGCGGCAACTTTGAAAAACGCAAGAGGTGGGGCAAGCATGTTTTGTGCAGGTGATAGCGGACCCCCTTGCTGCCCGCACCCCGTGCGTTATATTGCGGTCTATTGATTGCAGTTTTGAGGCCACGCAATGGTCGCATTTGCTGAAAATAAAATTCTCAAGAGCGGTGGTAGATGCAACGCCGATGCCGAGACGCAGAATTATTATGTGCGGAACCGGTATTATTTGCCGACATTAGGCCGCTGGCTTACCCGCGACCCGATCGGCTACCAAGGCGGAATCAATCTTTACGAGTACGTCCAAAGCAGCCCGGTGGGAAATGTGGATGCGGAGGGGGAAAAGGTGTATACCTTCAGAGCGTCGCGCGAATTCAGCCCGATCAATGCCGGACTGATCATCGCCCCTCCACACCTCCATCTTAATTACCAATATAGTTTCCGCTACGGGGACGATGACGGCACGCCCTTCGTATCGAGCCTTTTCAACGGCAGGTACAGCCCGGGTCCCGAGGGCGGATCCCTGGGGTATTTGTCGGTCGGGGGTGGCTACCGCCTTGATCTGGGAACCGAAGTGATCCCGGATCCGGGCGATCGCCACGCCGTGCTTCTCGTCGTTAAAGGGGTCTACGCCCACTATTACAGTGGGCAAATAAACGTCGGTGCCAAGGGGGTAAGCGTTCCAGCGGGGCCTCGGGTGAGCGACGTGACGAAAATACTAACGTTCTACGACACCTTCCTGCTTTACGACCATTGCGGTAAGGTAAGAGTGGTGTATTTGCAAGCCGCAGTTTAGTTGTGCGTTGGGTATCGTACTACGGTGGAGGAACGAATTTGGCACCAAGGTTTAACCAGAAACGCGAATGGATCGTTGCCGTGTGCCTGTCGCTGCTCGTATGGGCAGCCTGCTTGCTATTCGCGGCGACAGTTATTAACTCCGGCGGGCTACCAATCCTCTGAGGATGCCAGATTGGTGCTCGGGCTGTAATCTGGGGGCAACTCGGATATGCGAAGATGGCCCTTCACGGTCGCATTTGGGACGGCGCTTCTCGCAGGCACAGCCATTACTGAAATGGCACTCGTCGCTTTCGGCGGTGCGGGGCTCTGGGGGGCCCCGGTGTGGCTGCGAGTCCTGATTTCCATTCCCCTGACCGCCCTGCAGGTATTCGCGTGGCTGGTGGGCTGGTTGCGGCGGCGCACCCTTGCCGGCAAGTTGCTTTTTTGCAGCGCAATCCCTGTGCTCATCGTGTTGCGTGGGATGTTACTCGCGATCGAGCATCACACGCCCGGCCTGCTTGAGATGCATGGCCCGCTACCGATAGTGTACCGAGTCCGGCCGGCATCGAGAGCCGCCGGGGGCTCGACGGGTAACAAAATCAGCCATTTGCCGCCCGCCTCCCGCGTCGCTAAATCGCGTAGATAAGGTCAGGTTGGAGGGGCAGCGAATTGGTTACGCTTGATGAAAAACATGGTTGTGGTGGGTACCGACGGTAAAATCGGCCCCGGCAGGTTATGTTGCGGACTATTGATTCCAGTTTTGAGGCCGGTTGATGGTCGTAGTTAATGCAAAAATAATCGGGTGGCGATGTGGCCCTGGCGCACGTTGTGTTGAAAAACGGGGCGGCCGGACGGGGCCATGCATCATCACGCGTGCACCATGCACGCGGCTAAATGGGGTGGCGGATGTGACATTCTTGTCACAGGGGCCGCAATTCGGCATTGCGATTAGCGCCCATCGCCCGGCGATGGCGTAAAACTGGGGGATATGATGCCGCCGGGGATTATAAACGGCGAGACGTTCGCGCTACGGGTGCCACGGAGTGCGGCCCCGCCGGGCACGCGGATAGGTCATGCATCGTCACGCGTGCGCCATGCCCGCGGCTAAATTTGGCGTGCGATTACCGAATTTATTGAGGATGCGTTGGCGCGTGCGGTGCCGCCGATAAGTTGGGACGTCGAAAAACAAACGCCTTCGCCCGGAAAAATGCCCAGGCCCGGGTATGAAGGGAAGCGCCGTTCGTTTGACCCCGTATCCCGCTGCCTGTATTCTCAACCGCTTGTTTAGGGTTGAATGTTTTGTCAGTCGGTTAAGGATTTAATAGACATGTCCTCCAATCCAGTGTCTCTGAAAATTTACTACGAAAATGAAGCCCCACTTGCCGGTTTGGCGGGTAAAACGGTGGGAGTGCTCGGTTACGGTTCCCAAGGGCATGCTCACGCCCAGAACCTGCGCGATAGCGGCATCAAAGTGATTGTGGCCAATCGCAAGGACTCCGCCAATGGTAAATTGGCGCTGGAGCACGGCTTCGAGCCGATGAGTATCCCCGACGTGGTGAAAGCCGCAGATCTGATCATCGTCACACTGCCCGATGAATTGCAACCCGAAATTTACGAAAAAGAGATTGCCCCCAATCTCCGTGGCGGGAAGACCTTTGGTGCCACACATGGGCTCAACATCCACTTCAAACAGATTGTTCCACCACCCGATGTGGATGTCGTGATGATTGCCCCCAAAGGCCCGGGGCATCTGGTACGCAGTGAATTTGTAAAAGGGGGCGGCGTACCGTGCCTGGTGGCTGTGGCGCAGGACGCCTCCGGCAAGGCACTTCAAACGGCTTTGGCGTGGGGTAACGGCGTTGGCGGTGCGCGGGCGGGCATCATCCAGACTACGTTTAAGGATGAGTGCGAGACCGACCTTTTCGGTGAGCAGGCCGTCCTTTGCGGTGGCTTGGGGGCATTGATAAAGGCCGGCTTTGAAACGCTGGTGAAGAACGGTTACCCGCCGGAAATGGCCTATTTTGAGTGCGTGCACGAGGTAAAACTTATCGTGGACCTGATTTATCAGGGTGGCCTCAATTACATGCGCTACAGCATCAGCAACACCGCCGAGTATGGCGATCTGACGCGCGGCCCGCGCATCATCACTGACCAGACTAAAAAGGAAATGCAAAAAATCCTTGATGAAATCACCTCCGGGCAGTTTGCCCGTGAGTGGATGGCCGAACACAAGGCAGGCAAACCCAAATTCAATGCACTTTACGAGGCGGACAAAAACTCGCAGGTTGAAGTGGTGGGCAAGCACCTCCGCAGGATGATGAAGTGGATATCCGCCAAGGAAGTATGATCTCGATTGACCCCGTACCTGCCTTGGCACCCAGTGGGCCGGGGGCATTCAGCGCGGTCAGGATGCAGTCATGCAAATGAATTTTATAGACGCCTTGGATCATGTCGCAATTGCTGCCGACGATACCCAATCGCTGGTAAAGTGGTATGAGCGGATGCTTGGTCTGGTGGTTGCCGCCCAGACGGAACCGCAGAATCCGTCCGGACAGCGTACCTACCTGGTTGGGCCGCCCGGTGAGGAGGGCGTAACACGCGGCATGATGCTGGAAATTATGCCGCGTAATGAGCATGTGCGTCGGCCGCGCGACAGCCATGATCCGGGCATCAGCCACGTGGCGTGGCGGGTCGATGATTTTGATGCAGCATATGCACATCTTTCTGCCAATGGCGTAGGATTTGTTGGTGCCGTGGTGCAGGCCGTTGGGGGCGGAAGGTTAATTTCCTTCGTTGATTGCGAGGGAAATTTGATGCAGATTGTTGAACGATCACGAGGTTGATGATGTCCAATTTTCCGTCCCTTTACCATGCCGTTGTATCTCTCCGCAGGCGTGTGGCAGTCGGTCTTCCGGTTTTGGCCCTGCTGGTGGGCTGCCTGTCGATGGCCGGCTGCGGCGACCGCGCCTTGCAGATATCCTTGGTGCCGGTCAATCCTCGTGTCAAGCCCCATGTGGTGCACAAAAGTCGGCAGTGGTTTAATTGCAACCGTGTTGCGATAGTGGATGTCAGCGGCATGCTGCTGGATGGTTCAACGGCATCGTGGTTGGGTTCATCGCATAATCCGGTCAGCGATTTTGCTCAAACCCTGCATTCCATCGCCAAAGACCCCCGCGTCAAAGCCGTGGTGCTAAGGATGAACACGCCCGGCGGCACGGTGACGGCCAGCAACATTATGTACAACGCCTTGAAGCGCTTTGAACGAAAGACACATAAGCCGGTGGTGGCGTCCATGATGGATGTCTGCGCCAGCGGCGGCTACTACGTTTCATGTGGTGCCAACTATCAGATGGCTTACCCGACCACCATTACCGGCTCGGTTGGTGTTATTGTGCAGTTGTTCAATTTTCGTCACACGTTGCAATATCTCGGCGTAACGGCCCCCGCGTTTGCCAGCGGTCCGAATAAGGAGACCGGATCGCCATTCAGCAAGATGACGCCCTCTCAGAAAAAAATAATCCAGGGTTTTGTGAAAGAGTTTTTTGCGCGGTTTGTCCGGATCGTCAAAACCTCACATCCGATGGTAAAGGCTAAGTTGTGGCCCATGCTGACCGACGGTCGCCCGCTGACGGGTATCGACGCGCTGCGCTATCACATGATTGATGCGCTGGGTGGTTTGCACGCTGCGATTCGTAAAGCCAAGGCGCTGGCGCACATCAGGCATGCTACCGTTGTGCTTTACAAGCGTGATGGGCGTAACGTGGGTTCGGTCTATGCGAAAAGTGCTTTGGGCGCAAAGGGTGGCAACATCAATATGGTCAATGTAAATCTCTCGGGAGCGGCCATGTCAACGTTCCTGCACCCTGACTTTTTGTACATGTGGGAGCAATAATTCCCAGCCCCGTCGGCTTTCCTGCTGGGGGTGGCACACCGCATATTCCGCAGCGTATTGCCGTCGGCGTCATATCGACAGGGCCAACGCGCACGGGCCATCGTCGCCGAAACATAGCAAAACATAACCAAACGCAAATCATTTGTTAAGATTGCAGCTATAGACTTTCGGGCGGTTATGGTTGATATTCCGCCGATAGATTTTCATCCAGGCAGAAGGAGCGACATGCGATTATCACATTATCACCGTATGAAAAATGCAAAAACCCGATCTGTGGCGGTGGCTTTTGTCGCTGGCCTCTCGCTCGCAACGGTCGGTGCGAGTTGCGGTGCCGCATTGACGCATGAATTGCCGGATGGCCGGATGGTCGCCCCTGTGGGGAAGGTCGTTCAAACCGCCAATTTTTCAGTCGGGGTCGTGCGGCAACATGGAACGATTGTGGTGGAGTCGGCGGGGGCGTCGGCGATTTCGTCCCTGCAGGGGTATAACAAGAAATTGCATCCCAATATGGTGCTGCATTTCGTGAAATACAGGCGGGTATGGGGCAAACTCAAGTTGCCCAACATCATCACCAACCAAAATCTGTTCCAAAGTCTGGTTAAAGGCCCCTACGGCATGATCTATGCCGCCGGTGGCGTTTCCGACAATCTGCTCGCTGTTAAAGTTACGCGCGATGAACTCAAGATTATTCGTAAATTTCCTCTTACAGGTCAAAGTTTTCCCCATACACAATATCCGTATGAATATCAGGGGCCGCCGGGCGCGCCGCTCTTTTACCCCGATTCTGCGGCTATCAGCGGTAAATTGGCTTTTGTTACCGGTCTGTTGAGCAACAGCATCGCGAAGATTAACCTGCGCTCGGGCCAGACCAGCTACGCCAACGCTGGCTCTTATCCTTACCAAGTGGTGACCGCCGGCCGTTATGCGGTGGTGACCGATTGGGGTGCAGATTCCGTGCGTTTCATTGAGAAGAAGAATCTTAAGACGCGCGCGGTGGTGCGGATCGGCCCGCCAACCGGCCCGCACAATCGGCTGCCGGGTATACACCCCACGGCCGTGGTGTACGATACGCCCCAGCATGCCGTGTGGGTGGCTTGTGCCAACGCGGACACACTATCGGAAATAAGTATTAAAACATTCAAGGTTATCCGCACCGTGCCCGATCTGCCCTATCAGGGTGCCCCGCCCGGCACGTTTCCCGATGCGCTGGCCATCTGGCACCATTGGCTTTTTGCCTGCAACGCCGGTAATGATGATGTGGCCGTCCTGAGCACCGCCACCGGAAAACGCCTCGGACTGATCCCCACCGGTTGGTATCCGACGGATGCGACGGTCAGCTATGGCAAGCTCCTTATCACCAGTGCCAAGGGGGTGGGTTTCGGCCCGAATCCGCACGGCAAATGGGTGGGTGACTGCATACCCGGAACCCTGCAGATGATTTCTCTCAAACATCTGCCAGGCGAACTGCCACGCTACACCCATGCCGCGCTTTCCGACTTGCGCATGACGGCAGCCGATCGCACCCGCCTGGCGGCGGCCAATGCCTCGGCGGCAGCGTGGCTTCACAAGCATATTCATCACGTCGTTTTCATTCTGCGGGAAAATAAAACCTTTGATGAAGATTTTGGTGCCTATTCCCGTGCCGGCCAATGGGCCGACCCGAAACTCGACCTTTACAACCAGCGCGAACTGCCCAACCTTTACGCCCTGGCCAATCGATTTGGACTGATGGTGAATTATAAAGTGGATGGCGAAGTGACGGCGCAAGGGCATCAATGGACCACCTCCGGCGAGGATGGTGATTTCGTCCAGCGCACCTGGCCTATGTATTATTCCGGTCGCGGACTGTCGGAAAACCCGGGCTGGACGGAGCCGCTGGTTGGAAGTGCGTTTACATCAAAAGATGGCTTCGGCGGAACCGACAATCCCTATTCCGACTATACCGACCTTGCCAAGCTCGGCCGATGGGCCAACCCTTGGATATCCTATCCCGACGGTATGTTCATATTTAATGATCTGCTCCATCATCATGTGCCGTTCAAGGATTTCGGCGAATTTGTCTCGCGTAGTGAAATCGGGAATATTTCCCCCGCCATGCAGACCCATATCGCCAACCGATTTCCGGGTTGGAATCGTTTTCTGCTCGATACCTATCGGGCTAAAATTGTCAGGAAGTTTATCGCCCGCCACCGTTCTTCTCTGCCGACGATGATGTACATCTGGCTGCCCGATGACCACACCGCCGGTCGCAGCCCGGGATACTACACACCGGATTATTATGTGGCCAATAACGATGAGGCCACGGGGCAGATCGTCGCCGCCCTTTCCCGGTTGAAGTCGTGGCGGCACACACTGGTGTTTATTACCGAGGATGACGCGCAGTCCGGTGCCGATCACTTGTCGCCGCACCGGTCTGTGGGTCTGGTCGTTGGTCCCTGGGTGAAGCGCGGGGTTTTGATTGATCATCCCTATTCTCAGGTTGATATCCTGCGCACCATTG
>JAKAYZ010000105.1 GCA_021816165.1 Planctomycetota bacterium
CCGATCTACTGCGGTCCTTGCGGTTCACCCACCAGACAAAATTAATCAGTAATTTGTGGTACATGCGTTCCAAAAAGCCGAAATCACCCTGGCCATGGTGGCGGCGTTTGTCCAGGTTGTAGATGCGCCAAACCGCCAAAGCCTGCACCGGCGGATTGACATCACCAAAGGCCCATTCATAAGCGGGCAACTGGCCGGAAAGATTCTGGTAGCGCTCCGAGCAGATCAACTCCAGTTGCTGCTTGGCCATGGCCACATCCACATAACCGAGCGTCAGTGCGTGGAAGGCCCAGTCCCAGGCGGCAAACCATGGGTATTCCCATTTGTCGGGCATGACGATGATGTCCCTGGATTCCAGATGCTTCCAGTGGGAATTGCGGCCGTGCAGACGAGACTCCGGAGCCGGTGCACCAGTGTCGCCGCGCACCCAGCTACCCACATCATAGTTATAAAACTGTTTACTCCAAAGCAATCCGGCGAAGGCCCGTCTCTGGATCAGACGCATCTGCTCATCACAAACCTGCGGGAGCATGGTTGCATAAAAGGCGTCGGCCTCGGCAATGCGGGTCGTAAAAACGGCGTCGAAATTTTCGTAGGGCCTGGGCCGGGCTTTCTCGGAAATTACCATTTGGATGGTATGACTGCCACCCGCAGCCAAGTGCAATTGGTAATGCAGAGCCGCTTTGGTACCAAAGCTTTCCTGATGCACGGCGGCGGCGTCGTGACCGATCAGATAATCGTGGAAGGCATCTTTCACGGCGGGATGGGTATTGGGAGCATTGAAAAGTTTCTGGCGATTGGTTTCGTTGAAGGTAAAAAGCGTTTCCACCGATTCTGTCCCATAAATATGGACAGTACCCAATTCCGGATGCTGGGCCACCAGCAGTGTTTCATCAGGCCGGCCGGAGTCCCGGGCGCGGATGGCTGGCTCGGCTGCGGGGGTTTTTCCCCAGGCCCAGGTATTGCGAAACCACACGGTGGGCAATACATGCAGACTGGCCAATTGCAAAGACCTGTTGGTGATGGTGCAGCGAAACAAAATCGTGCCCGGATCAGCCTTGGCGTATTCAATTTGAATATCAAAAAAAGCGTTATCCGCGAAAACACCGGTATCGACAAGCTCATATTCCGGCTGGTCGGCACCGCGTCGGCGATTAATTTCCACCAGTTGGCGGTAGGGGAATTCGGCCAGCGGATAGCGGTAGACCATTTTCATGTAGGCATGGGAGGGAAGATTATCCAGATGAAACCAGTATTCTTTGACGTCTTCTCCATGATTGCCTTCTGCGTTGGTCAGGCCAAAAAAACGTTCCTTAAGAATAGGATCGCGGCCATTCCAAAAGGCCGGGGCAAAGCAGAGAATTTGTTTTTCGTCGGAAATGCCTGCGATACCGTCTTCGCTCCAGCGGTACGCCCGGCTGCGGGCCATATCATGGGAAAAATAATTCCACGCGTTACCATCGGGTGAATAATCTTCACGAACCGTACCCCAAGCCCGGTCCGAAAGATAAGGACCCCATTTGGCCCATAATTTGACCGAATCGGGAGAAGCCTGGCGCTGATGTTCAAGGGTGGTGGATACCGTTTGCGAGGCAGGGTTTTCTGGAGAAGATGGCTTCATGGTCAAAGACTCCTTGGCTTATACACGGGCCACGCCCAATAGATATCCCGGTGAGGAAAGCCAGCCCAGCTTCCGCAGATTATAGCGTCTTTTTTGCGGGAGGCATCGCACCAAATAAATTGGGCACTTCCGGCGCCATGGTCGCTACAGGTTCTCTGGTGGCGGCCCCCACAACTCAAGTCAAGGCGGCTTTCACCAATTCTCTGGCCTCCTGCAGGATACGGTCCAAGTGGGTTTCGTCGAGCAGGCTTTCAGCATAAATTTTATACAGCGATTCGGTGCCCGAGGGCCGGGCGGCAAACCAGCCGTTGGCCGTTACCACCTTAAGTCCACCAATCGGAGCGTGGTTGCCGGGAGCGGCGGTCATAACCTCCAGAATGGCTTCTCCGGCCAGCGTGGTGTGGCGCACTGCGGCGGGGCTAAGCCTTTTGAGAATGTCTTTTTCCCGCGGCGTGGCGGGTTGATCTTCGCGCCGATAGCTGGATCGACCAAATTCTTTTTCAATCTGGGCATAATGTTGGCCGGGATCCTGGCCGGTGCGGGCGGTGATTTCACAGGCCAGCAGCCCCATGACCGGCCCGTCTTTGTCGGTGGTCCAGACTTTGCCATCGCGTCGCAGCAGCGTGGCACCCGCGGATTCTTCGCCGACAAAGCCCAGCGTGCCGGCGGCCAGGCCGTCCACAAACCATTTGAAGCCCACGGGCACCTCCCACACTTTGCGCCCCACGCTTCTGGACACCCGATCGATAATACTGCTGCTGACCAGGGTTTTGCCGATCATGGCCGTGCCGGGCCACTTGGGCCGCCCGGTAAAAAGATACCGTACCGCCACCGCCAGATTATGATTCGGCGGCAGCAGTCCGACGGAAGGTGCGACAATGCCATGTCGATCGGCATCGGTATCTGTACCAAAGGTGATTTGATACTGATCCTTAAGGGCCACCAGACCGGCCATGGCATAAGGGCTGGAGCAATCCATGCGAATCTGGCCGTCATGGTCCACCCGCATAAAGCGGAAGGTAAAATCGACCTCCGGATGAATCACCGTCAGATTCAGTTGGTAACGTTCACGCACGATATCCCACAAATGCACGGCCGCCCCACCCAGCGGATCGGCGGCAATTCGCAGCCCGGACGAACGTATCACATCCATATCAATGACGGAGCTTAAATCATCCACATATGGCCGCAGCAGATTCTGCTGATGCGTGGTACCCGCGGCCGCGGCTTTTTGGTAAGCCATGCGTTTCACATCGCGATTGCCGGCCTGCAAAATGGCATTGGCCCGGTCCTGCACCCATTGGGTGATATCGACATCCGCGGGTCCGCCGGTGGGCGGATTGTATTTGAAGCCGCCATCACGCGGCGGATTATGCGACGGGGTAACGGCAATGCCGTCCGCATAACCCGCCGCGCGGCCACGGTTGTACGCAAGAATGGCATGAGAGAGAACGGGCACCGGAGTGAATTCACCTCCCTCGGCGATCACCACCTCTACGTGGTTGGCGGCCAGAACTTCCAAAGCGGTATCGTGGGCGGCGGTATCCACGGCATGCGTATCTTTGGCCAGAAATAACGGGCCATCAATGGCCTGGCTTCGCCGATATTCGCAGATTGCCTGGGTGATCGCCAGCACATGAGCTTCGGTAAAAGAGCCATCTTCCGGCGTGCCGCGGTGGCCGCTGGTGCCAAAGGTAACCAGTTGGCGCGCATCCGAAAGATCCGGCTGACGCTGGAAATATTCCCGCGTTAGACGCTGTGGATCAATAAGGATATCAGTGGGAGGCGGTTGGCCTGCCAACGGAGAGGTACTCATGGGTTTGAACTCCAATGAAAAATGCCGGGCCGACCGCTTTCGGCGCAGATTATAGCCTGGCCGCAGTGTGATATTCCCGCCGGATATGTTCAATATCCACCGTGGGCTTCGGAAACTTCATATGCAGCGATTCCAGGTGCTGCACCACAATGCGGGCCACAGCCAAATTGCGGAACCACTTATGATCGGACGGAATCACGTACCATGGCGCACCGGTGGTGCTGCAACGGCCAAGGGCATCCTCATAAGCCGCGATATAATCATCCCAGAAGAGCCTTTCTTTATAGTCCGCCTCGCTGATTTTCCATTGTTTGGCGGGGTCATCCAGGCGTTGGTGAAAGCGTTTGAGTTGCTGGGCCTTGGAGATGTGCAGGAAAAACTTGATGATATGCACATCCGCCGCGATTAATTCATTTTCAAAAGCGTTGATGGCCTCATAGCGCCGGGACCAGACCTTTTCAGGCACCAGGTTATGCACGCGCGCAATGAGCACATCTTCATAATGAGAGCGGTTAAAAATGACGACTTCGCCCTGCCGCGGCGCGGCACGATGCACCCGCCACAAAAAATCGTGGCTTAACTCCTCCGCCGAGGGCTGCTTAAACCCCACCACCCGGCACCCCTGCGGATTCATGGCGCCAAGCACATGATTGATGGTGCCATCCTTGCCCCCGGCATCCATTCCCTGCAAGCAGATCAACAACGACCGGCGGCGATCCGCATACAGCAACTCCTGCAAATCCCATAGCCGCTGGCGGTAATGTTCGATTTCATCGGCAGCCTGTTTATGATGCTTGTGGTCCCCAGTATCAGCAGGATCCATCCGCGATAGCCGGACCCTGCTGCCTGGCTTCACCCGGAAACGCTTTTGATAATCCATACGTATATCCCCATTCACACGTGCCGTCGCGCTTGATTCTTAACTTTGACCGGACTGCTTTTCCATGGCGGCGTTGTATGCACCACGGCGGGCGGCACTGTTGCAAGCCGCCCGGTGATGCAACGCCCGCTGGGCCACGGTTATATTGGCCGGATCCCCTCTCCATAATTCCAGAGCGGGCTGCTGGATCGCCCGGGAATACGAAAAGGTCAAGGCCCAGGGCAACCGTCCCTTGAAACGCACATTCATGGCGTTCAAACGCTGCGACGCCAATTCCGCGGATTGACCTCCGGACAAAAACGCCACGCCCGGCAAAATGGCGGGAACATGCCCCAGCAGACACGTAACGGTGACATCCGCCACACGCTCTACATGGTCCTGCTGCGGACACTGTTTGCCGGGCAATACCATGTTGGGCTTAAGGATAACTCCGCGCAAATCCACCCGCATCTGATAAAGCTGATGAAACAGCGCGTGCTGCGATTTTTCCGTTGCGGCCAGGCATTGCTCCAAGGTGTGGCTGCCATCCATAAGCACCTCCGGTTCCACAATCGGCACCAGCCCGGCTTCCTGGCAAAGCGCCGCATAGCGGGCCAACGCGTGCGCATTGGCCTCTATACAACCCCAGGTGGGAAGACCATCACCCACGGTGATCACGGCCCGCCATTTGGCAAATCGCGCCCCCATGGCGGCATATTCAGCCAGACGCGGACGCAAGCCATCCAATCCTTCGGTAACTTTCTCACCGGGAAAGCCGGCCATATCCCTGGCCCCCATATCCACCTTGATACCGGGAATAATGCCCGCCTTCTTCAGAGCATCGGCAAAGGAAATACCGGCGTTGGTCTGCTGGCGCAATGTTTCATCAAAGAGGATGGCTCCGCTGATGAAATCTCCCAGTCCCGGCGTGGTGACAATCAGATCGCGATAAGCCCGTCGGGCTTCCGGCGTTTGAGCAATACCAAGCACCGCGAAGCGCTTGTTGCAGGTGGGGTTGCTTTCGTCCATGGCCAGCAGCCCCTTGCCGTCGGTCATCAGAGTGCGGGCGGTATCTATAAGTTGCGTCACATTCATGGGTTTTTCCTTTCCGATATTGGCGCTACATGGCCAAGCCGAGCACCCGGGCGGTTGGACTCTTTGGCCACCGCTACCGTTGTAGCCGCCATTAGCCCCGACGTACTTATTATAGGGCAGTGTTCAGAAGGTCCAAGGATGGCCGGTGGAATGCGGCTTGTTTTGGCCGCAAAGCGTTAAGCCGCAACCGAATCCGTTGGTCTTCATTGCCAGCCCCGCACAGGGCAAGTTATAGTGATGGCATAAACACGGGCAGGCCGGTCGAGGTATACCATGGAAAACCAGCAGCCACCGCCCACCGTTGCAAAGAACCACCGAAAAGCCCTGACGTTAAAGAGAGACCAGCGGTTAGGGGGCAAGCGAACGGTGGATCAGGTATTTCGCACGGGTCGGCGGCGCACGCACCACCCCATCATGGCCTGTTGCCAGCGGCGCGTGGACAACGGGCGGACGCGCATCGCGATCTCAGTTTCTAAAAAATGCGGGAGTGCGACACAGAGAAATGCCATTCGCCGCCGCATTCGAGAAGGGCACCGTCTGATGCAACATGAGCTGCCGCCCGGCGTCGACGCCTTGCTGGTCGTACGTCCCCATCGCCGATTAACGGTGGTACAATACCAGCAGATATTGCGCTGCCTATTGAGGTAAATGAACTTGCGCAGGATATTTGCATCCCTTTTTCTGATGCTGATCCGACTGTATCAGGTGACACTTTCACCATTTTTGGGCGGGCACTGCCGCTATCAACCCACGTGCAGCAACTACGGTCTGGAAGCCATCAAAACTTATGGACCGTGGCGTGGCGGATGGATGGCTCGTTGGCGCATTGCCCGATGCCATCCCTTTGTCAAGGGCGGTTACGATCCGGTTCCACCGCCTCCCCTGAAGCGCAGGGAGGATTACCGGTAAAGTGAGAGTGGATATTTTCGCGACAGGGCATAAAATCTGCCAGGTCGGCATTGTTGGAGTATTTTTAAATGACTACGTTTACTTTGAAGCAGGTGGGTAACTTTGCCATTGATGTGGAGTACGAGAGTTGGAAATTGCGCATTGACCTGATGCCGGGCCAGGGCGGCGGCGGCACAGGACCCGGTCCCACGGATCTGGTGCCCATTGCCTTGGGGGCCTGTGAGATGATGCTGGCCCTGCTGACAGCCAAGAAGCACGGCCATCCGCTGACCGATGTGGAAGCCACCGTTACCAAACAGTACGCTAAAGATCCATCTCGTTTGGGGGACATGCAGGTGGTGCTGAAAAATGTATGCAGCAAACTGCCGCCGGAACTCCATGATCGCGTGCGTGCGGCCGTGGAAACCTGCCCGGTGCTGCAAACGCTCAAACATCCACCAGCAGTAGAAACACAAATAATGTAAGCGTGCGGTTACACCCCCAACACGGGCAATTCGCAGCGGCTACAACTGGCGCCGGATGCACCCAGCGCACCGCACGCTGGTGTTTGGTGCTGCGTTTGCAACCCATGGGCCTGCCACACTGACACCCGCATCAACTATGCGGCAAAAGCAGCGTGACCTGTTATCGTTCGACCCCAGGCCGGGCAGCCCGGCCAGGCTGCAGTTGCGCAGACGCAGCAAGTTTTAAATTTTAATCTGGCCCGGCCTGGACTTAGGCGGTGACAATTCTATTTTGGTACAATACCTGACTCGGCGGGCGGCTTGAGATTTTTTATTTCGTCGCGTAAACTACCCCGTGTTTCCATGGGCAGATAGCTCAGCTGGTAGAGCAATGGACTGAAAATCCATGTGTCGCCGGTTCG
>JAKAYZ010000106.1 GCA_021816165.1 Planctomycetota bacterium
AAATCATGGCCTGGCTTTTTCCGTGGGTGAAAAATGCCGACCTGTGCTGGCAACGTAACGCACTTTCCCTGTTCTCCCGCTGGAAAATTTTTGACAATCTGCGCCGCAGTCTGGTGCCCGTGGCCATACTCATCCTGTTGCTGATGGCCATGGCCGGCCTGTTACCGGAGGCCCCGTTGTGGATGGCCGCAATGGGCGGTGTATTGCTGCTGGCACCGCTGCTGATATCTCTGGGGAGCCTGGTCCGAAAGCCCGCCGATGCTGATGCAATCATGCACGCATGGCACATCGGCGCTGACCTGCTGCGCCACCTGGCGCAGACTGCGCTGGCTCTGATCTTTCTGCCCGACTATGCCTGGTTGAATTGTGATGCGATGTTCCGGGCCTTGACACGCATGTTGGTGACCCGCCGGCGACTGCTGGAATGGCGAACCAGTTCTGCTGCTCAGACCACCGCCCGCACCGACGCGGCCGCTTTTTTCCGCGCGATGTGGGCCGGGCCCGCCGGCGGTGTGCTCGCCGTGCTGTTGGGGCTGGCCCAATCTTCCGATGTGCCAATGTTGGTGGTGGCGATTTTGTTGGGCACGCTATGGATTGCTTCGCCGATGGTCGCGTGGATGCTCAGCCGGCCGATGGCGGAACACCCCTTGAACCTGCGTGCAGAAGATCACGAGTTTTTGCTGGTGGTGGCCCGCGCTACGTGGCACTATTTTGACACCCATATCACCGCCCATGATCATTATTTACCACCCGATAACTTTCAGGAATATCCCAGCCCGGTGTTGGCCCATCGCACCTCGCCTACCAATATCGGACTGGCCCTGCTGGCGTATGTGGCGGCCCGCGATTTTGGATGGATATCCACCGGCAATCTGTTGCTGCGCATCGGCCGCACTCTGGATACGCTACGTAAGCTCAACACATTCCGCAGCCATTTTTTCAACTGGTATGATACCCGTTCGCTCGCACCGCTGAACCCTCGCTACATATCGACCGTGGACAGCGGCAATTTGGCGGCTCATCTGCTCGTGCTGGCCGCGGCCCTGCGTGGGATGAAGAATGATCCGGCGTGGTGGCCCGCTGCCATCGACGGCCTTGAGTCCACCCTTGTGACCATCCGGCAATCCCTCACCTCCATGGAACCAGTACCAACCGATGGCGCCTGGGTAAACGCCACGAAAGACCTGTGCGTTGAATTGCAGTCAATCTATCGCTGCCCACACCGTACGCTTGCGGAATGTGCGGCGGTTCTGCGCCAGGGCGAAGCCCGGCTGAATGCTTTCCTAGCGGATCACGCGGACAGTTCCGGAGCAACAGCCGAATTCCTGCTCGCCCTGCAACGCCAGCACGCGGATCTGCGGGAGGACCTGAGCACGCTGGTGCCGTGGCACGCTTTTTCCAGCGCGGAGAAGGAGGCGGCTGTTAACCCGGAAGACTTTGGCGTACCAGGCCTGCCCCAGATTCTTCACCAACTCAATGCCAATCCTCCTTTATGCGATATACCAGACTTGTGCCGGCGGGCCTTGAGTTTATCTGCTGCGTCACCCGTTGCAGCGACTTTCTCGGCCACCGGACCGGCCAATGGAGACGGCACGGCCAACTCCATCACCGGGTCGGCATCGACTCCGCCGCTGCGGCCCGTCAATCTGCCAGACGCTTTGACCCAAACGCTTCATGCCGCGGAGGCTCGTCTGGAGCTCCTTTCCTCTCTGGCCGATGAATGCACGCAGTTGGCCAATATGGACTTTCTGTTTCTCTACAACAAAAGCCGCAAGCTGCTGGCCATTGGCTTTAACGTAACAGAAAATCGAATGGATGCCGGCTTTTATGATTTGCTTGCGTCCGAAGCGCGAATTTGCAGCTATGTTGGCATCGTGCTGGGCCAGTTGCCACAGGAAAACTGGTTTAGCCTGGGCCGTCAATTTACCAGTGTCGGCGGGGATGTGGCTCTGATTTCATGGAGTGGATCCATGTTTGAATACCTCATGCCCGAACTGGTGATGCCCAGCTATCATAACACAATTTTAGCCACCACGAACCGAACCGTGGTGCAGCGCAACATTGAATACGGACGTCACCGCGGCATCCCCTGGGGTATTTCTGAATCCGGATACAATGCCACCGACGCCCAACTTAATTACCAGTACAAAGCCTTTGGGGTGCCCGGGCTGGGATTCCGGAGGGGCTTGGCGGAAGATGTTGTTATTGCGCCATACGCCAGCGCCATGGCTCTGCTGATTAATCCTCCGGCCGCCTGCGCCAACCTCCAGCGGCTGGCGGGCTTGGCCATGCTCAACCGTTATGGCTTTTACGAAGCCTTGGATTACACACCCTCACGCCTGCCCGGACCCAGCGAGCCGGCCAAAGTACGCTCCTATATGGTGCATCACCAGGGCATGAGTCTGTTGGGATTGCAAGCCTGCCTGCTGGGGCGGCCCATGCAGCGGCGGTTTATGTCTGATCCGCTTCTAAGCTCCGGAGAGTTATTGCTGCAGGAAAAAAGTCCGCAAAGCCGGCCCGTGTTCCCACACGCTGCGGAAGTAGCCCGGGCCCAGCGCCCTGTCCTGCACGAAGAGCCGGGGTGGCGGTCGTTTAAAACGCCGCATACCCCGGTACCCGAGGTGCATCTGGTATCGAATGGTCGGTATCATCTGATGATCACCGCCGCCGGAGGATCACGGGCGTTATGCCGCAATGTGGCCCTGACCCGCTGGCGCGAGGATTTTACACGCGATTGCCGTGGAGTATTCTGCTACATTCGCGACCTTGACACGGGGCTGTATTGGTCTAACACCCATCAGCCGGTGCAGCGGCGTGCCGCCTCGTATGAGGCCACTTTCTCGGAAGGCAAGGTAGAGTTCCGGCGACGGGATGGGGCCATTGACACGTCCACCCAAGTGGTGGTGTCGCCGGAGGACGACCTGGAATTGCGGCGCATCCGTATCACCAATCGATCGAAGTCCCGGCGCCGGATGGAAGTAACCTCCTACGCCGAAGTGGTGCTGCAAGCACCCAACGCGGATATCTCCCATCCCGCCTTCGGCAACTTGTTTGTAGAGACACAAGCCATTCCCGAAGGGTTGCTGGCCACCCGACGGGCGCGAAGCCAGGAAGAAACGATGCCCTGGCTGTTTCATGCTCTGGTCCTGCATGAACCTGCCACGTCCAACTGTTCTTGGGAAACCGACCGCTTGCAGTTTGTGGGGCGGGGGCGAACCCCAGCCCGGCCACTGGCCCTGGATGCCCGGGCGGCGCTTTCCAACACCACCGGTGCGGTTTTGGACCCCATTATCGCGATTCGCCGTGATTTTGTGCTGGAGCCGGACTCCACGGCCGTGATCGATCTGGTGCTGGGAATTACCGGCTCACGTGCCGATGCCGTGGCGCTGCTTAGTCGCTATAACGATCCGCGCTGCACGAACCGGGTGCTGGAAATGGCCTGGCCGTACCAGCAGGTGATGCTGCGGCAGATCAATGCCACTGAAGCCGACGCCCAGATATTCGGCCGTCTCGCGGGGCCTCTGGTTTACGGAGGACCTTTGTATCGTGGAGGCGCCCATTTCATACGAACCAACCGTGCCGGCCAATCCGCGTTGTGGGCTTTCGGCATTTCCGGCGATTTGCCGCTTCTGCTGCTGCGTGTCGCCAGTGCCGATCATCTGGCCTTGGTACGCAAGGTGATTCAGGCCCACGCTTACTGGCGGCTCAAGGGACTGGCGGTGGATATGCTGATCTGGCTCGAAGATTCATCCGTGTACCGCCAGGCTCTGCACAACCAGATTATGGATATGATTGCCAGCGGACCGGATAATACACTGCTGGATAAACCGGGCGGAATCTTCGTGCGGCGATTGGATCAACTATCGGAAGATGATCGTACCCTGCTGCTGGCGGTGGCCACAGTGGTGCTCAACGATTCCACTTCCGATCTGGCACCGCAGATCCGCCGCCCCGGGCCATCCGTTGAGGTTTTACCCCACCGGTTGATACCGGTCACCCAACCTTATCCGGAACCACGAAGTCCGACCTCCTCAGGCCGTCCAGACCTGCAGTTTTTTAATTCCATCGGGGGGTTGACCCCGGACCACCGTGAATATGTCATGACCATTCTTCCCGACCATCCGACCCCGGCCCCGTGGTGTAACGTGCTGGCCAACGATCTGTTCGGCACCGTCATCAGCGAGCGTGGTGGGGCCTATACCTGGGCCGGCAATGCCCATGAATTCCGCCTGACGCCATGGTATAACGATCCGGTAAGTGATGTTTCCGGCGAAGCTCTTTATATACGTGATGATCAGAGCGGTGCCTTCTGGTCACCCACGCCCGGACCCGTACCGGCCGCGTCCGCGTGCGTGGTCCGTCATGGCTTCGGCTACAGCGTGTTCCAGCGCACTCATCAGCAAATTGAATCCGAGCTTTGGGTTTACGTGGCCGTGGATTCGCCTGTAAAATTTAATGTTCTCAAGCTCACCAATAAATCCACCCGCACCCGGCGCATTTCCGTCATGGGATATTGGGAATGGACCCTGGGGGAACACCGCGATACCAACGCCATGCACATCCTTACCGAGCTTGATGAAAAGGCCGGAACCATCTTTGCGGTCAATCCCTGGCATGCCGATTGGAGCCGCACTGTGGCCTTTGTCGAAATCAGCGAAGCCAACCGAACCCTGTCCGGGGACCGCACGGAATTTCTCGGCCGCAACGGCGGCCCCGAAGCACCGGCGGCCATGACGTATTCCCACCTGTCCGGGCGTCTGGGGGTGGGCCTGGATCCGTGCGCTGCCGTCCATTCCACATTTGATCTGCCACCCGGGGGCCAGCGCGAGGTAGTGCTGCTGCTGGGCGCGGCGAACAGCCGGGAGGAAGCTCGCGCCCTCATCAGCCGCTTTCGGTCTCCGACCGGTGCCCGGCGTGCCTTGGATCAAGTCTGGAAGCACTGGAATCAGACGCTGGGCACGGTTTATCTGGAAACCCCCGATCCCGCCGCTAATGCACTGGCCAATGGCTGGCTGCCATATCAGATACTCGCGTCGCGGATCACGGCACGCAGCGGGTACTACCAATCCGGAGGGGCTTTTGGTTTTCGTGATCAACTTCAGGACGCCATGGCCATGGCTATTTCGCAGCCGGCCCGCCTGCGGGCGCAGTTATTGCTGGCGGCCCAACGACAATTTATTGAGGGTGATGTTCAGCACTGGTGGCACCCGCCAGCAAACCGTGGCGTGCGCACACGCGTCAGCGATGATCTGTTATGGTTGCCACTGGCGGTGGCCAGATACGTGCAGGTAACCCGCGACACCGGCGTGCTGGATGAATCGGTGGCGTTTCTGCAGGGGCGAGCTTTAAATGAAGGCGAGGAATCCTGGTATGACTTGCCCCAGACTTCCGGCGAATCCGCCTCCCTTTATGAACATTGCCTGCGGGCCATTCGACACGCCAGCACCGTTGGCCGGCACGGGATTCCGTTGATGGGCAGCGGCGACTGGAACGACGCCATGAACCGCGTGGGCCTGGGGGGCCGCGGCGAAAGCGTATGGCTGGGTTTTTTTATGCGTCACGTGCTGGCTGAGTTTTTACCCCTGGCCCATCTGCGCCAAGACAGCGCCACCGTGGAGCTGTGCCAGTCCCTGCAGGCCGACCTGGCGGCAGCTTTGGAAGCCCACTGCTGGGATGGCCAGTGGTACCTGCGAGCCTTTTTCGATGATGGATCACCGCTGGGATCGCACACCGCCGCACAGTGCCGCATTGATTCGCTGCCGCAAAGCTGGGCGGTGCTAAGTGCCACCGGCTCCAAAGCCCGACAGCTGCAGGCTCTGGCCTCTGTTGAAAAATACCTCATTTGTCCGCAGGAGCGACTGATTAAACTTTTTGATCCACCCTTTGATCACCCGCAGCACGATCCCGGCTACATTGCTGGATACGTGCCGGGCGTGCGCGAAAATGGTGGGCAATACACCCATGCCGCGCTATGGGTCGTCATGGCGTTTGCCCAGGCGGGTATGGCCGATAGGGCGTGGGAATTGTTTTCCATGATCAATCCACTCCGGCACAGCGACAATCGGCGCAATATGGAAACGTACCGCGTAGAGCCTTATGTGGTGGCCGCGGATATTTACGCCATGGCCCCCTGGCAGGGACGCGGCGGCTGGACCTGGTACACCGGCTCCGCGGGATGGATGTATCGCCTGCTGGTGGAGACCTTCATCGGTCTGCGGCGCAATGGCGACCGCCTTTCCTTTGAGCCGGCGTTACCTTCCACCTGGAAAAGTTTTCGCATCCATTTTCGATATTTTGAAACCTTCTATCACATTTATTTCAGCAATGGCGGCACCCACGTGCTGGAAATGAGGTTGGACGGAGTGGTGCAGCCGGGCCGTGTCGTGCCGCTGGTCAACGACCGCCTCGAACACCGGGTGGAACTCACCATCGCCCCAAACACTCCCGCTGTGCCGCAGCCCTCACCCCCGGGCGGTTGAATATGGTCAGGGCCATGGCTCGCTGCATCACTTGGCAAGCCAGGCCCCGCCGGTCGCAATAGTCCGCGGCGCTTTTTCAATGGGGCCGCGGAAATCGCCAAGTGCGATGTTCGCTAACTATCTGCGACCACGCTTCAATGTGGCCGACAACGGTTTCGCCCGCCGGCCCCCCTGGCGGCGGCAAGTACGCCGGCATCCGCTTAGGCCTTGCAGGCAAATAAGTTGATCAATTATGGCGCAGGGGTTTTGGCCGCTGGCCGGGCGTGACGGGCGCGCATACCCCGCCCGTGGGCCGTTCCAGCCGTAATTGCGGGTTGATTAGTCTGGAATCGGCCAGATGCCAGGAGCCACCGGCGAAAATCCCGATGGCCATCGGGACAAACCCGTCGAGCCGGTACGACGCCGCAGATGGCCGGTTGCAGGTCAACCCTGCGGGCGGGGCCAATGCAGCCACGGGCAAGGGCACAGCGTCGTTCGTCAAGAAGGGCCAGCAGACAGCCTGCGTACAGTGGCAGTACTGCGGTACGGTGGGCAAGGTGAAAAACTGCGCGGTCAGCGTCCATCTGGGCTAAGCCACGCCGGACGTCCATACGCTGCTCGATGGCGAGTTGTATCTGCCCAAGGAGACTTGGCATGAAGATCGGTAGCGCTGCAACGCGGCGGGGA
>JAKAYZ010000107.1 GCA_021816165.1 Planctomycetota bacterium
AGGGCGTATCGGTTGATACGCCGAGGAAGCCGCGCCGCAGAGGCCGGGCGATAGGCCTACCGCCCGGAGGGTGTGCCATAAGCGCCCCGCCTGCGGCGTTCTTGGTCTCATCTTCCTAGAGTCGCCGTCGGCCCGACGCTTTGCATCCGGAGAATTCCCGGCACATCGCCGCTCTGCTATTAATTGGACAGACTCCTAAGGCGAGGGGCCTAAAGGAGCCTGCGAAGAGACATTGGAATTACCAATACTCTGAAGTTGCATTTGCGTGATTTGCCAGTGACCGGGCCGCCGATGGTCCTGCCAAATCAGGCGCCATCGGGTAATCAGGGGGCCGTAGTCGCGGGCGATGGATAACACAACAATATTGGTTTGTGCATGACGTCCCTGACGGCGCATGTGGATGCTGCGCAGGTAATTGGCCGTGAGGCGGATATGCGACAGGCGATAATTGAGTTCAGAAACTATGCGAGCTTTGTCCCAACCGTCGAAGACCGCATCCGGTGCAAGATAATTTTGAATCTCCACCATATCCTGATGGGTGGCGGCATTGAGAATTTTATGAATATCATCCTGCAGGCGCTCACCCGGAGTTACCACGATCCAACCGATCAGCGCCCAGAGCAGGCCGGCGGCGACGATCCCCCCCCCTAAGGCGAGGAGTTTTATCTGCCGCGTATGTTGCCAACGCCAAAGGAGGGTGATCGCCACCACCCCCATGGCCAGAAGCACCATGGGATGAAGATGAAAAAGCCATGCCCCAAGCGTTTGGGGAAATGTCTCGGTCAAACGAATCAAATCCAATCCGCCTTGCCAAACTTGGCGTAACAGCCCAACGGAAACAAGCCGAAATCGCCTGCATGCGAGTTCCAGTGCTTTATATATTACCGCAGAATTTGCGGGTTCTCATGGGGTGAAGCGTGTGTTCACCGAAAAACCGGAAAGTTCCGAGGAGTTGAAGCAAGATCGTGGCGGCGAAACTTACCGGCCGGGTCGTGGCACGGATACGGCTGGCCATTGCGAATATCAACTGGCTTGCGGGCGATGCAACCCTCCTTACAATTGCCATTGAGCATCGGTTTTGCTTTTAAGGAATGCGACATGCCGGCCGCACGCGACAGACTCTCACCCCCCGCCGGGGACATTTTTGCCTATGCCAAGCGTGTGCGCCACGATCTGCACCAAATACCGGAATTAGCCTTTGAGGAGCACCTGACGGCAAAATATATATGTCGGGAACTGAATCGCATGCACATTCCGCACGTCACGGGCCTGGCTGGTGGCACCGGGATCGCGGCATTCATCAGCGGCCGCACGACGGTTGGTGGAGTGGTGGGCATACGAGCCGAGATGGATGCCCTGCCCATTGAGGAGGCCACCGGGGCAATGTACGCGAGCCGCCATCGGGGCCGGATGCACGCTTGCGGACATGATGGTCACATGGCCATTGCACTGGCGACAAGCCGCTGGCTTTGGGAACATCGCGATCATTTCGTCAGCGGAATCATTGTGTATTTTCAGCCGGCGGAGGAAGGATTCAATGGCGGCGAGCGAATGTGCCGCGCCTTGGAAAATCTGGGCGTAATGCCAAATCTGGTCTATGGATTGCACGGGTGGCCGGAATTGCCGGTCGGCAGTATTGCAACCCGCGCCGGGGTACTGCTTGCCAATGTTGATAGTCTGCAAATAACCGTGGAGGGCAAGGCGACCCATGGTTCACAGCCGCAGCGCGGGAACAATCCGATACCGTGTGCCGGTCATTTATCCATGCTGCTGCAAATATCGCCCCGAGGCGCGGTAGCGGATGATTCGGTCGTGCTTAGCTTCGGATGCCTGCAAGCCGGAAGCGCACCGAATATTATTCCATCAACAGCGACTATGCACGGCACGCTCCGTACGCTTTCTGCCGCTGTGAGGGCAGATAAATTGCGATGGATACAGTCCGTCTGCCGGGCGGCGGCACGTCAATTTCGCTGTAAAGTGCAAATGAAGATTATCTCCAGCACACCGGCGGTGGTGAACGACATCGCATCCACGGAATTATTATTTAAAACGGCGGAGCATATACTGGGGCGTTCACGAGTGCGGCGGGCTGCCGTCCCTCATTTATGGAGTGAAGATTTTGCCTACATCCTGCAGAAAACCAGCGGCAGCTTTTTTGTTCTTGGCACTCGTCCGGTCGGCCGCCGAACTTATCCTATGCTGCACAGTCCCCATTATGACTTTCCTGATACGGCACTGGCCGTGGGAATACGCACCATGTCGGCACTGGCGGAGAGTGGTTCGCAGTACCTGCAGCAGTCGCCCTGAAAAATATCGCAAGCGACCACACCTCCCGAAGTTTACAGTACAGCTAATGGCATGGCTGGGAATTTTGCTGCTTCCGACCATGTGCCAAGGATTATCGATCCTACGGCCCTCGCAAGTTGCCATTATTGTGAACGGAAATAATTCGCAATCCATAGCCCTTGGCCAATATTATGCCAAGGCCAGGCGCATCCCTCTGGCCAATATCATCGAACTTAATTTACCCAATAACGCGCAGGTGATCACCGCACCGTTTTATGACGCCCGTGTGGCGGCGGCGATTCGACAAATACTCACCGAGCGTCATTTGCGGTCGCAAATACGGTGCCTTGTAACCACTTATGGCATTCCGCTCAAGGTCGGACCGCAAAGCCCGACATTTGCGGATGAGGCGGATGTGACACATTTGCGTGGCCAACTGGTTGAAATAAGGGCCGGCCTGCGTGCCGCCATCAAGCGATTGGGTGCCATGGATGGGCTTGCAGCGCCGAAGGTGCCACCGCCGGGCAATCTGACGGTGCTGGCCAATGGTAAATTGCGAACCAGCGTTTATCACACCATCATGGAATTCAAGGCGGCGCTGGCACGGACATTGGCATTCTTCAATCATAATCCCAATGCCAAAACCGCCGCGGATAATACAGAAATATTGGCCTTGTTTCGACATTGCCTTGGTGCCGCTGTTATGGCCCAGACGCTGCATGTCCACGGAACAAGCCTGCAATCGATGCAGATGTCGGAGTTCCTGCGGCGTGAAAGAAAGCGATCGCTTTTGGCCATACGTGAATATGAAATGCTCAAGGTGCACCGCTACAAGCCAGCCAACCGCCGTGCCATGCGGCACATCAAGCGGCGTTTTTTCGGCTTGGCGGGCGAAGCGGTCGAGGACATTTCGCAGATAACTTACTTGCTGCACGTGCACAGTAAATCCAGCTTGGATAGCGATTTAATGATGCTCTGGTACGGAAGAATTTCCCATTCCAACTGGTACCAAAACCCCATTGAGCTTGAGAACTGGCACGCCGATCTGGCGGGCCTGCACCCCCGCATCATGATGGTGAGCCGCATTGATGGACTTAACATAAAAATGGTAGAAGCGATGATTGCCAGGGGGCTGCGGGTTGAGGCCAGGGGATTGCGTGGCAAGGTGTATATCGATGCCCGAGGTCTGCACGGCACCGACCCATACAGCCAGTTCGACCGCCTGCTGCGCCACACGGCGGCCATGCTGAAAATAGAGGCGAAAATACCGGTGGTGCTTAACGATGTGCCGGCATTATTCAAACGTGCCGACGCGCCCGATTGTGCGGTTTACTGCGGCTGGTACTCGGTGCACAAATTTGTAAACTGCTGCCAATGGGTGCCGGGCTTTGTGGGTTACCACGTTGCAAGTTTTGAACTTGATTCACTGCACAATCCGACCGATACGGCGTGGTGCATCAATCTGCTTAAACACAAGGCGTGCGGTACATCCGGGCCTGTTTGGGAGCCCTACCTGTTTTCATTTCCCCAGCCCAACCTGTTTCTGCCTTTGCTGCTTTCGGGAGAATACCCTCAGATGGAGGTGTACAGCGTATCCACACCGGTGATGGCGTGGCGACAGGCGTATGTGGGCGATCCCCTTTATAACCCCTTCCGGCACGACCCACGTTTTTCACGGCCGGATATTCGCGGTAGCCGAACCTTGCGGAAGGTATTTGATGTTAAGAATGCATGGATACCACTGCGGGAATTTTCATTGGCATACATACGAAAACACTATTGACCTTGTCAGATTGCATACCGCACGGCGGCGAGCTTTGGGTAACCTCATCATTCCGAGAGTAGCGATTGTAGATCGGTGACTGATATCATCTGGAACTGCCCACCGGTAGATTGTGCAATCTTTTTAAGAATGTGCTCCTCCCCATTGACGGAGATGATGTCAATTGTCTGTTTGGGGCCAACCTTCCGACCAACGGCGGTGGCCAATTTACCCGGTACGATGATTTTTTGCGTAGTGATGATGTTCTGACTTGCGCCGAGTTTAAGGGTGCCAAGCATCATTTTTGTAATGGATGTACTACCGTACGGCGAATAGACCAACAGCCGGCTAAAGGTGGCTTTTAAGTTTTTTGGCGACAGCCAACCTTGGGCGGGAAATACCTTCAGACCAGTTGGCTCCCAGATGGCTATTTTCACGCGGGTGGATGTCGGCAACTCGGTTACCGTTCGCTTTACCAATGCCGCCAGCGAGTTGAAACTATTGGCATTGGCTGATGATCCATCAAGTGAAAATACCACGGTCTTTGCCTGAATTGGAATTCGCAGGAAGCGCACCAGCCTCGGCGCTGCGTCTTTGGGTGAAGATTTTACGCTCTTTACCCTGGGCGACGATGCCCCTCCTGCGGTCATGGCTCTGATGGCCAATACCATGCCGATTACCACGATCAGAAGGAACCCTGCTACCAGCCCGGCATATACCCCGATTGGCAGGTTGGACCATTTGCGCCGCCGGCCATCAGTCTTGTGGTGCATTGCCGCGGGCGATTTACGCGAGTTCGGTGGGTGCCGATGCGGCTGCGATTGCCGGGAGCGAATTCCACTCGATACGCCGATATCCCCATCACCCGGCCGAGTAGGACGCTGTGGGAGGTTATCCGCCAAAGGAGACTCTGGCCGTGCCGGACGCATACCACCGCTGCCAGCGATAGCGCCGGGAGATTCGGGACGCAATTGCCGGGATGACGATGTGCCGGGGGCCTCGGGCCGAGCAGGCGGAGTGCGAGAATCATCGTAGGCACCGTCCTGAGAATCGCCGGTAACGCCCGGTATCGGTTTGGCTTTTGATGCCGCTGGCTCCGCCGGCCGCGCCTTTTGCACCTGATGGGTATCGGTCATGGGTACGCGTAGCAGGGACCCGCACTGGCTGCAACGACACACACCACCGCGAAACCCGTCGTCCAGTTCCAATATTTTTCCACATTGATAACATTGAACCAGCAGCGACACCATATACTCCAAACGCAAAGACATTACGGTCGGATGGTAACGACAGAAAATGTCGGACTTAACATTTTGACCAATTCCGCCAACGCCTTGGTCGACATCACCATATCCACGTCCGGTGAGGCGACATTACTGATTCTAACCGCTTCATGCCTTCCGTTGATATCCCCAACGAGTGTCAGGCTGATTAACTCGGGCACACCATTGGATAAAGCGGCGTGCGATACGCGCGCGACCACATATTTGCCAGGCAACGGAGTTATGACACCCGCTGTCGTAAACGGATAGTCTAGCACAAATTGGTGATGTATAAGGAGATCGACCCGTTGACTGGAAATATGAATATCCGCATCAAATGGGCCGAGAATGACCAGCAGCCAACTCCCGGCCTGCAAATCACGTGGCATAATCATCGGATTGATGTTCAGCAGCATCGCGGTGGTGATGCGGTACAAATGGGCCATTCGTTCCAAGTTAATTCCAAGTGGCACTTGAACCAGCCTGATCCAATGGTCATGCGGATAGGCGACACCATCGAGCAATGTATGGATATCAATCCTCATCAGCCATTTTCTAATGCTGCCGGCCGCCGACGTTTTGTGGCCTTTCGTCATCCGCCAAGCCTGCTCGAGTTTGTTACGGGCGGCAATCAGACGATGCGCTTTGGCCAGCTCTATGCCTTGACGCAGCAATTGGTGCATCCGTTTAACTTCCCGTTTCGTCAGTGATAGTTGGCGGGGATAAGCCGAAGTACCACTACCCGGCGGCCCTTGGTCGGTTATGCCGATGCCGGACGCGGCAGGCGTTTGCCCAGCGGATCTGGAATCATCAGCCGTCCGTTGATGCTGCTGCTGACGACGCAGTTGCCGATCAATTTGCTCATGAACGCGCCACACCTGGTAACCGCCCCAGCATATCAGCAGGGCAACCAAGGCCCACCACCATTGGTTAATGAAACGCTTTTTCCGTCGTCTGCCTTTTGCCATGCAACTCCAAGCGACAAGCCGCACGTCGCTCCATTGAGATTATCGTACTACGGTTTTATCCGCAAAATATCATGATCCGTAATAATGATTTGCATGCCAATATCGTGCGGCTCGACGGGCAGGTCGGCGCACCATTGCTCTTCAAACGCGATAGCAACTCGAATGGCATGTACCGTCGGCCGTGACAAAAAGCGGTCGTAGTAACCCCCTCCGCGTCCGAGACGATGCCCCGATCGATCAAACGCCAACCCGGGAACAACAACCAAATCGATATGTTCAACCGGAAAGGGATCGCCGATGGCGGGTTGCGGCACCCGTGGCATTGGCACGTCGTATCGCATATCCAAATTTTGCACTCGCAAAGGCCGCATGCTGTTGTCGGCCCAGTCAACGGTCGGCAAAAGGACATTTTTGCCTACCTTCCACGCGGCGGCCGCCAAGGATTGCAGCTCGGGTTCACCGGGCATCGGCAAATACAGCATGATATTTCGCGCGTTTTGAAATTCAGGTGTGTGGATCATTCGGCTGCAGGCGGCCAGAGACTTGCTGCGGATTTGATCGGGCGGAATCGCGCCCAGCCGGGCCTTTATTGTTTTTCGCCATTCGGCCTTGGTCATGAGCCGCCGCCGTCGTCTGATGCTGTGGTGACATTTTTTGCCCTTTGCGCCAGAAATTCGGCGAAGCGCTTTTCCACCCCTCGATCCGTGGGGAAATAATATTGGCCGTCGGCCCCCATATATTCCTGTTCCACCCAGGCACCGGGATAGTCGTGCGGGTATTTATAGCCTGTGTGACCGAGTTGAGCCGAACCCGGATAGTGGCTGTCGCGAAGATGCTCAGGAACCGGAAGCGACATTCCTT
>JAKAYZ010000108.1 GCA_021816165.1 Planctomycetota bacterium
TTGCCGTATGCCTCAATCTTCAGGCACCAGGGAAGCCAGACCCCAACGGGAATTTGCGGCAGGGAAAACTCCATGCGCTGCCATACCAGCAGCCCTTCTTGCCCGGCGCCGGAACCCACCGCGTGGCTCACCCATTTACTGTCATCAAAATCCGATCGGTAAAAGCCGCGCGTCAGTCCGATGGGAGTTCCATGAAATTCGATTTCCCCTCCAAAATCTGGACGTTTCGTGAATGACACCCGCCCAATGCCGCCCGATCGGGCCATGTTGTGCACCAACACCGCTATTACATTCCGTCCCGGTTGCAACGCCTTGGCCGCATCGAATGTCCATGGCTGCGACGAGGAAGTACTCTGACCGATGAGACGGCCGTTAACGAATACCCAACCGTAGTCGTCAATGCGTCCGAATCGCAGACAGGTTTTCTTCGCCCGGATGGCGGCCGTTGAGATATGCACGGTTGTGCGAAACACCGCCCACTGGTTGGGTTTCATGATATTGGTTTCGATTGAGGAACAGTCCACCCCGGCCCAATCGGCATCAAGAACGTCCGGGCCGACAGGCGCATCAGTCGGCCGTTTTGGCGGCGGTGTCACTTTTATTCGCCATTTTCGTATCAACATTTGTGGCGAAACGCTAGGCAAGGCGGCCGCCTTTAGCCCGTATTCGTTTTCAATGACCGATCCGAAATTCGGATGCCCGGAGTTTTCATACACCAACGTAGCTTCCGCCGTATCGGGCACGTCAGTGAACGGCCATGAAAAGACGTTGCTCTCACCGCTTTTTTGAGCGTAGACGATCCGATCCCCAATTTGTGCGGTCGCACCGTCGCCCGGAGGCATGTCAAGAACCAGTTGCCGCCTGCCGCGTGCTTCCCCAGACCGGCGCACACGTACACGGTAGTAGGAGAATCCGCTGGCAAAAACTCCCAGGTCGGCCAGCGACTCTCCGGCGGTGACCGGACGAAATATTGTTGGTAACGGGTCGGCCATCGTGCGCACCGAATGGATTGTTACCGCCCCGGGCAGAACTTTCGGACGAATTGGCTCTTGCGGAACTTCCGGATACCAGCGGCCTTGAGCTGAATCCGTATATCCCGGCGGGAGATGCAGAATTTTCGAGCCGAATGGTTCCAGGTCGTAGTGCACCTTGAGGGGCTTTTTTTTGACCGACAGGCCGTCGCCGAAAATCTCCGCCACACCGAAGCGACGGGAAACGTGCTGATCCGTGCGGATAAAAACGTAAACACTGCCGTCGGGCCCTTTGCGTGCCGCCACATGAACATCCGAAAAGCCGGAGGACGCGCGAACGGGTATCTTATGCGAACGAGCCAGTGCCGGGCCATGCTCCTTGATCATCGCCGCAAGACCGGCGACCTGAAGGTACTTCGCCCCTACGCCTCCGTTTTCGCGAATCGGCGCGCTGTAGTCGTAGGTAGTGGCGACCCCACGGGCCGGCCAACCGCCAAAATTGGTGCCGCCGAAAAGCATATAATAATTGATGATTGTGATGCCTTCCTGAATGGCGAAAAGCGTCAAATTGTTAATCTGCGGTGGAGTCAAATCCCAAACGTAATGATCCTCTTTGGTCCTGAGCGGCTGGACATCATCTACTCCAACGATCCATCCACCCTGCAACTCCGCAGTCATCAGGGGAGCATTCGGCTGCGCCCGGCGCATCGTCCGGTAATTGCCGATACTCGAATCCACTCTCCAGCCGGGATAGATATCCATCGCATCGAATACCTGTCGCAAATATGGATTGCGACTCCCAAGCACGGTTTTTCCCCAATTGATGAACAACGGCACATCAATGCCATCCTCACGGGCAGAGGCCACCAGCGCTTCGAGGTAACGCCGTTTCACCTGATCCGGAAAGGAAATGCAGTCGTACTCGTTTTCAATCTGGAACAGGATAACTCCGGCTTCGCCGGGCTTTTTCCGCGTGATCTGGTGGGGAACAATGATCGGACATACGGCCCGATACCAGTGGCGACTCCACTGAATGAACGTCGGATCGTCGCTTCTCAGCCACATGCCCTTAAAACTTTTCGGTCGCAAAGGTAAAAGCCACTGAGGCAGGCCGCCGGTATCCCACTCACCGCAGATGTACGGTCCGGGGCGAATGGTCACGTTCAAGCCGAAGTCGCTGGTTGCCATGGTCAGCCAGTCATCAAGGTCCTCCAGCAGTTGAAATTTCGACATGTCATCCGGGCTTGCGGGCTTTTCCCGCTCGTGAAAATTCCAGGCCACATACGTTTGCACGCCGTTGAAGCCGGCCTGCTTGATCTTCTCAAACCGCGCCCGCCATAACGGTTTCGGACAGCGGAAATAATGAAAGCATCCGCCGTAGGAAAAGAAAGGCTTGTCTTCCAGGAACAGGGACTTTCCGTCATATCGAATGCGACGGGGATCAGCGAAAGGCCTTAACGGCATTGGGGATGAAGCGGCGGCGTCCGCCCTTGCGGTTCCAGTCCACCCGACCGCCGTCAGCATGCCCGTCATCGCAAGAAATCCGCGCCGACTCCAACCTTGCTTTTTTCCATGCATAGTTGAGGCTCCAATAATTTTCGGATGGCAGTTTATGCGTGCCAATCGCTATTATGCTATCCCTAAAGCTGCAATTGGGATACAAATGGCTATGAAGATTGCAGGATTGGCGGCGCGTTGCCGCGATATAGTTGGACCTTTGGACCACCGGACAGAACTCAAGTTGGCGGCTTCGCAAAACGGCCGTATCGTTTATTCCAGAGGATATGTTAAGATTGTTTCGAGATTGTACCAGAGGCTGCTGGTGTCGGACTGCGGGCAAATCGGATAACTCGCCGTCTGATACGGAGGTCATTATCCAAGACGCCCCGCACCAACGAACCGGCCGGAGGCCGATCGTATAACCTTGAACACGGGCTTGGCTCGATATGCTCCAATGCCTTGGAACACTGTTTGAAGAACCGACTGCGATCTTTCACGGCATGCTGCAGCGGACCGGCATTTGCCATTACACAGAGTTCAGGATCAACCAGTGCCCGACACAAAACGAATGCAGATGAATGACATTTTATTAAAACTCTCCAAACACTTTCTGCTTTGGGCAATCGTGACAGTGGCAATGCTGGCTGAAGGTACAACCGCTTTGGCGGGCGAGTCGAAGGCATTGCAATTTTCCGTCTCATACCCCGCGACGCTGCAGTCGCAAGGCCTTCAAGGACGATTGTACGTTATTCTTTCAGTGAAGGATTCCCCGCAACCAAGATTCCAGGTTAATGACAGCATCCGCACGGCGGAGATATTTGGAAGGCAATGCCGCCACTGGTTGCCGGGCCGGACACTCAGCGTTACGAATCGTGCCCCGGGTTACCCGATTGCGAGACAGCAGGATATCCCACCCGGACAATATTATGTGCAAGCACTGTTCAATGTATATACAACATTTCATCGCGCTGATGGAACAGTCGTTCGTTTACCGATGGATCGGGGGGAAGGCCAACAATGGAACAGAAAGCCGGGCAACTTGTACAGCATCCCCCGCCGCTGTTACATCAATCCGCAATCCGGTGGTGTGATCCATTTGGAATTAACCCGCAGGATTCCGCCGTTGCCGCGCCTGCACAGCACGCGGTACCTTCGGCGCTTCAGGCTGAAAAGCCGGTTAATCAGCCGATTCTGGGGGCGTCCGATGTATATCAGCGGAATGGTGCTTCTGCCGCACGGATGGTATTCACATCCTTCGGCGCATTACCCCCTGATCCTGTACGAGAGTCATTTCCAGCGGGATTTTGCAATCCCTGTTCCCATGAAATCCCGGCCGGCGCCACCAAAACCCACCGGCTGGGCCGCCACCCAGGCTGCATACGAATACCGCCTTTATAGGGATTGGAAATCGGGGAAATTGCCGCATGTGTTGATCATGATCACCAATACGCCCAACCCCTATTATGACGACGCCTACGCCGTCAATTCGGCGAATATTGGCCCCTACGGGGACGCCATCGTGCATGAAGTGATCCCATTTGTGGAAAACAAATACCGCGGAATCGGCCAACCATGGGCCCGGGCCCTCTATGGATATTCCACCGGTGGCTGGGAAGCCCTGGCGCTGCAGATATGTTATCCCGGTCAATTCAACGGTGTCTGGGCCGCCTGTCCGGACCCCGTCAATTTTCATGCGTTCATGGATGTTAATCTGTACCGCGATAAAAACGCTTTCTGGCGGCTGGGGCCATTCTCACGCGTACCCCGTCCCGCGGCACGAAGAACGGACGGAACGGTCCTCACCACCATGGCGAGGGAAATGTTGCGTGAACGGGTGCTCGGTTCCAAAGGCCGTTCATCCCGGCAGTTTGACGCTTGGCAGGCGGTATTCAGTCCGGAAGGAAAAAATGGCTATCCATCGGCGATTTGGAATCCACATACGGGCCAAATTCACCGCACAATCGCGCAATACTGGCGATCACATTATGATCTCTGCCATTATCTTAAGAGTCATTGGAGCGCAATTGGTCCAATGTTAAAGGGTAAAATCCACCTGACAGTTGGAACCATGGATACTTTTTATCTGAACAATGCTGTCCGCATGCTGCAAACGTTTCTGGCTTCAACACGCCATCCGCATGTCGGCGGTTCGTTTGAATACGGCCCTGGGCGGCCCCATGGCTGGTGGGGAGGCGGTGCGAATATGACTACCGGCATGAGCGCCTTAACCGCCCCCGAACGGGATATCACCGCAATGGTAAAGCACATGCTGGCAACAGCTCCTCCGGGATCGGACGTGCACAGCTGGCGGTATTAGAAAGCTCCCGCAAAACGGTTCCCATGGCGGGCCTGCCCCGCACCGGCCCTTTGCGGGGAAGTCCAAATCGTCCAGCCGATCTTGCATTAACCCGCCGTTTCATCTTAAGGCGAACAATTGATCGGGCGATCAGATATCAATTTACGCGCCCGTTTGCACTGTAACGCAACGTACACGACGCCGGGAAGAATATTTACTTTTCAGGATAGCATGACATTTGACTATGGAGAATTTTATCATGTATCTATTAATATAAATATTACGACTTAACGAATCTCCTGCTGCACAGGCCGACTTTTTTTTAAAATACCGCGCCAAAGCAGGAGAATTCGTCATGGACCCCAAAGTCATCAATCGTCCCAATCAGCTCACGCGCGGAGCCTGCGGTTTGCTGTTAACCGCCGCGGCTGTTTATGGCGTGGCAACCAGCGTGCTCGCGTAATGCCCGGTTCCGGAACCGGCGTCACTTTTGGCAATTGCCGCGGGTGGCGCTGCACCCCCTGTTACGCGGGCGGCGGGCGAGTAAAATACCTGCAGCAAGCTAACCGGACGCGGACTGAATCATTTCCAGATAAGTTACCTGATAACCGGCCGCGGTAAAAAGGGATTGGGCGGCGGGGTTTTTATTTGCGGCAATCAGTCGAACTTGCGACACGCCCTGCCCGGCGGCCCAATGGCGCACCTCGACAAGCAACTGTTTGGCCACGCCGTGACGACGGAACTCCGGCAGCACGGCAATTTCGTGGATAAATGCGTAACGCCGACATTGATAAATCGGAATTTCGTCCATCAGGTTGGCCACCACAGTACCGGCAAGCTCGCCCGGGCCATCAGGCCTTTCAAATACCCGGGCACATAGAACCAGCCATTGCGGATCCGTTATGATCCGCGAGAGCCATTGGGGATATCGCTCCGATACATCCGGCCGCAGACTCCATCGTAATGGCGAATATTCTTCGTGCTGGCGCTCTACGGCCAAGCACATATCGGCCACCCATGGCACATCGGCAGCGGCGGCGGGCGCAATTCGGATGATCAACTGCGGTTCGTCACTCATGACCGGATTATAGCAACACAAACGCCAACCCGAAGGGAAAACGACAAATTCAGCCTCACCCGATTTTTGCCGATCTTCGGCTCGATGGTCGCCACCGCACGAGTTTCGACCTGAACCAGCGGCCTTAATACAATCCCTGCGATCGGCTTCTTTTCCGGACAGGGTAGAGTCGGCGGAGGCTTTTCTCACTGCCGAACACCGGCCAAAGGCCGCATTTCCGATTCAGCCGCAGGTCAATCTCAACCGCGTAGGCGAACTTCAAACAAAGTCCACGGTTATGGACACAGATATTTTCACATGCGGCAAGGCGGCTCTACTGGCCGGGCAGCGTGAACGCAAACCAGCCTAAATTATCCGGAAATTTTCACCGGCATACCGAGTCGCCGCGGAATGGCGGCGGCCCATTCCGGCCAGGCGGCGCGCTCCACGCACTTCAGATTCGCGTCGCCGGAAATCGCACGGGCATCCGCCGCGCTCCATACCGCCCCATCTTCATGGAACACACCGTTAAGCGTGCCCTTTCGCCGTTGCACCAGCAACCAGGCGGGTTTAAGCATAAGACTCCAGAAAAAATTGCCGATTTTGTGACGGTGAATGGTGGGGGCAAGCGATGCGTAATCCGGCTGCCACGCATTTTGTGCCAGCACCCCACGCCCCCATCCACTGCCGCCATGCCGCACCCGCTGCCATTCGGTCAACCATACCGGCCGGTTCAGCACCATGTGCAACTTTTTCATTTGGCGAATGACCTGATCCAATTCGTGGATGGAAGATGGAAAATCCGGATGTGTCTGGAGTATTTGCGAGCCCCCGCTGATAAACGATCGACTCTGACCCAAGTTGGCCCCTCCGACGGTAAGCTTGATGGCACCTCGCATTCTTGCCGCATGCTGCAACATGGCATAAGCAAACCGGTGGCGGGGGCGCCCAAACGGTTCGTTGTTGATTTCAATAGCCAGCAAGCGATGGTCATCGCGAAAATGGTGCATAAACCAGTCAAGATAGTCCAGAGGTTTCGCCCACAGGTGGGGCCTGCCGACAATTGCCGTGGACGGCGAGAGTAGATCCGAGGCGCTCCATGGATTTGTATCGATAATATTCGCCGGCGTGGGCTCCACGCCGTCGCCTTCAAAAAGTACCGGCATAACCCGAATGCCGGCCGCGGAACAGGTCTGCAGAAAATCCGTCAGGTGATGGTGCAGGGCGGAGGAATCGTGCAGCCAGAATTCATAACTCAGCCACACGCGAAAAGCATTCAAATTGAGTTGCCGGGCCAGTTGAACGTCCTGTT
>JAKAYZ010000109.1 GCA_021816165.1 Planctomycetota bacterium
TTTTTCAGATGCCTTTGCCCAAAGTCCAGCCAAGGCGGTGCAGTGGAAAGCGTTTCTCCGTAATGCCAGGTTGTCCGACGTGCCCGCCAACTTCGCGGCGGTGCTCGCCTTGGTCTCTGGGTTCGCGGGTCCGGTGCTGCAAGCCGTCGCAACGGGCCGGGCATTCCATGACACCTGGCGAAACTCCGGGCCGTGGAAAACGGATTGAAAACCATGGATCGCCTGCGGCAATGCGACTCCCGAACCTTCTGAATGTCGGTCCCCGCGCCGGCGTTGAATCAGGATTGCCTGCATTGCGTGAGACTTCATTGACCCGTCAGGTCGAGGTGAATTGGCCGTCATACGCCTTGTGTACGCTCCCAACCAAACGCGGCATGTTCACATGTGTGAAGGACCGAACCGGAGCGCTGGTGGCCCAACTTATTTCCTGAAACTCCAGCGGCGTCCGCACTAAATCCGCATGGACCGCCGCATCGCGAAGCAACGCCACACTCCCAGGCGAGCGATTCGCCACGTGGCAGTCGCACCCGCCCGGCGCATGACGCGGTTATCTGACCATCCACCCAGCCTGCCTGCTTTCTGCGCTTCGGTTAAACGCCGCCTGCGCCCCGGATCCGGCTGTTGATTATTGCAAACGAAATTACCTCGGACGATTCGGCCGACGGGCCGGCAGCAGGTCGCGGCCGCCGACGCGACTTAGCCTGGCGCGCACGCCAGTACCGGCCTTGGCCTTTCCACGCCACCGGTTTGCGTTCGCCGGCGATCGTCGCAGGCCCCAGAGGCCGTGTGCGTACGCTGTGGCAAGCATTTTCATTGCGGGTGCATATCCCGCTTGCGCAGCCCTCCTGACCCATGCTATGCCGACCTTGTTGTTGGCAAGACGGCCCTCCGCCAACAGCCACGCCCCATGAAGCATCTCGTATTTTGGGTCGCCACCGCCCGCCAAGCGAGCAAGCAGCGGAATGGTATTCGCGCTCTGCTTCGGGGTGCCCTCCAAGAAAGTCATCGCGAGCATGGATTCCGCCGACCTCCGACCCCGCGCCGCCCTCGGCAACAGGATTTGGCGCGCCCGCGCATACCATTTCACGGCGGCCGATCGGCTCTTTTTTATGCCTATGCCCCGCTGATAGCATTCCGCAAGGTTCAAAGCCGCGCCGGCGCACCCTCTCGCCGCCGCCATGCGAAACAGCTTGATCGCCTTACCATGCAGGCCGGGCCGGTCGGGCCAGTTTTGGTAAAGGTAAGCAAGATTGTTTAAGGCGCGGGCAGAACCGAGGGCAGCGGCTCGCCGATAACACGTCTCGGCTTTGGAACGGTCCAACTTGGCACCACGCCCCCTCTCGTACATCTCGCCGAGCCGCACGAGCGCAATGGCGGCTATCTCGCGCGGCCGGGACCAATGCAGGCTCCGTATGTATTTGTGCTTGCCCGCCACGGCGGCCGCAAGTAGCCAAGTTAGCTCGGTGCGACAACTTCGCCCAACGCCCCAACCGTGTGCGTAGCACGTCGCAACCGACAGCATCGCTAAGGCCGACCCTCTCTTCGCGGAAGCCAGAAACAGGTCGCAAGCTTTTTTTCGGTCCTTCTCGACGCCATATCCGTGCAGATACATGGATCCGAGCTCGGCCAAGGCCCAGACGGACCCGCGCTCCGAGGCAGCCAAGGCCCAGCGGTGTGCCTCCGCAAAATTCCTCTGGACACCCCATCCGTACTGGTAGGCTGACACCAATCCGCACATGGCGGAGGTTTCGCCGTCGGCAGCGGCGGTTCTTAGGAGGGCAATCGCACGGGCGTAATTCTTCGGTACGCACCGTCCGGCCAACAAGATTCTGCCAAGAAGAGCCTCCGCCGCGGGGTCGCCCCGTGCCGACGCTTTGCCCAGCCAGTGCACCGCGCTCGATAAGCGACCCTCCGCGAATTCCACCATTGCCCGACGATAATCGCGTTGACCGCTTTCGGCAGTGTCCGTTCTCGTACAACCGCAGACGGCAAGCAGCGGCACCACGCAAGCCAACGAAAATACCGGGCCAAGCGAAAACCGACGGAAGAACATTGCCCTATTTGTTGGTCGAATCTCTGTCGTCAAGGTTCACCAATAACCTTCTTCACCACCTCCTTTGCGACCGATTTTGGGTAGTCCTCGGGGTGCACAACGGGGCCAATGTCTGGGTCTGCGTAACCGCTCGCACCGGTGCCCGGGGTGATAGCACATTTGGCCGCTGCGTGAGAGCCATTTACGAAGTTTTCCCTCTGTTCGGGCGACCCAGCTGTCACGTTTGCAGGTATCTTTCCGTCGTATATTTGTTGGTAATAATTACTTTGCGCCCGGCCGTTCACCTGCGCCATCTTTCCCGCGTAAAGCCAGCTCGCCGCCGCGTTGACGACGCCGCCGATCCATTTGAAGGGTGCCTCTAGGGTGTTCGCCACGCCGCGCGAGATCGCTGAGACATTGATGGGTTCCGCCATGACCATGAGACCGGTCCCGATGCTCAACCCCTCCGCATCCACATTCGCCACCGGGCTGCTTTGGACGTATTCGTAAAGGTTGATTCCGCCTTGGTAACCGATCGGGTCGCGGGTAAGCCAGCGGCCTAATGTCGGCAAGTAATACCGGTTCCGCACATAATAATTCTGCGTTTCGGCATCGGCGTTGCATCTGCTGCCGCCCGTTGGAATTTTATTTTCAGCAATTGCGACCATCAATCGGCCTCAAAACTGGAATCAACAATCGGCAACATAACGCGCGGGGGTGGGGCGTGCAAGGAGGGCGCAGCGATATTTCGCACACGAATGCGTTATTGGTTTGCCCGCCGGGACAAGCCCGGCGGCTCGCTGGGCCGTTCCCATACCGAATATTTCCACTGTTAACTTTGCGAACCTCGCGGTGAGGGAAACGAGTTTGCACCGCCGAGGGTTCCAAAAGCGCAAAGACCTGCGAATCTGATTATTTCGTAGTTTCCAATTCTCTCCGTGGCTCCGCGGCTCTGTGCGAGATATAAAAACCTCTCTGTGTGAAATAATGTATCATGCCGATGGCATGATGATGTTTGTTGTTTTTAGCGCGCAGAGAAAAGGAGCCACAGAGGTTGTTTCACTGGGTCAATCGCGCAATACTGGCCGCATCATGACGATTGGGCAGGCCCATATCCAATATGCTTGGCGTTTCTTGGCGTCCTCCGCGCCCTTAGCGGTGAATCAGGGTAACTATTTGCACCGCCGAGAGCGCCAAGAACTCGGGGGATTTTCATTGAATTGAAACGCGCCGGGACAAGCATGGGGCCGTGTAATCCTGCCGGATCGCAGGCGGTTGCCGTGTGCATTTTACAGTTGGGGCGTTGCGAGGCGCTTGGCTGCCTGTTCATCAACGGCTAAACTTTGGCCGATGCGTAGGAAAGGCGATAGCAACGTTACACACCGGGTGGCCACATATGTCGCTTGAGCTTTCCGTTCTGGCCAGCGGATCAACTGGTAATTGCTCTCTGGTACGTACGCCGAGCGGTTTGATGCTGATCGATGCCGGCATCGGCCCGCGTGCCGCCGCCAAACGGATGACAGGTTTGGGCGTCTCGACGGCGGACATCAAGGCTATCTGTCTCACGCATTTGGATGTTGACCATTTCAATCCGACTTGGATTAACCAGATCATCGCCGGCCGCATGACGGTTTATTGTCCGGAGGATCAAGCGGCAGAACTGCACTCCCATGCTCGCCGCGTCAAAAGGCTAGACGATTTGCGTCCGCACATCCGGCTGTTTAATGGTGACGCCTTTGAACCGTTGCCCGGCGTAAGATGCGTTACCATGCGGGTGGCACATGATAAACAGGGTTCGCATGCCTACCGGATTGATTGCGGTAAGGAGCGGCTGGCCTATGCTACCGATCTGGGGCACGCGCCCGCACCACTGATTAATTTTTTCATGGGAACCACCATTCTGGCTGTGGAGAGCAACTACGATCCGGATATGCAGTTAAGCAGCCTGCGTCCCCAACGGCTTAAACACCGCATCATGGGCGGGGCGGGGCATTTATCCAATGCGCAGGCGTTTGAGCTGGTGCAAGGTGTGTTTAATGCGGCGGCGCGTGACGCTGCCACCCCGCTGCCATCACACGTTGTGCTGCTGCATCGCAGTCGGCAATGTAACTGTCCGGAAATTGTCACGCGGGTATTTTCAGCCGATGCTCGCATACACATGCGTCTGACCCTTTCCCATCCATTTGAGCGCACCGATTGGCTCAGACCGGTAGAGCGGGCGGCATTGCCGGGGGAACAATTAAGACTGTTTTAGGTGCCGTACAGGTTGGTTGCCTTATTGGGTTGACGACTGCGAGGCTTGTGGCAAACAGAGGCCAATCAGAGGGCACCTCGAAGCACCGCCTCGATAGAAACGCATGCATTCATAATGGCGGTGGGCTGATGGACGTTGGCATCAAGTTGACCGGCGGCCGCGGCGCAGATGTCCATGCACGGCTTGACCCGGGCGTAATCGACGCCGCCCACTGTCGATGGCATTGCAAATTCTACATTACGGCCGACGACTGATCGCAATCGATCGCTAAGCCACAGTTCAATCAGTGCAAACATCAAAATCCCGCCGTCCCGGGTGGAGCGATCTTTGCTGGCGGACGGATCATGGCCGACGAATATCCCCGCCATGGTCTCGGCTCCCTCACTGATGACGGTCGCCACATCGCCGGCACCGGCCTGGCCGAGTAATAAATGATCCATCGCATGCGCCAGACGGTTGGCAACGGCAATGATGTCGCCTTCGGATGAGGTTTTGCTGGATTTTTTGCGCGATGTTGTGGAGGCTTCAGATCGTCGCCATGAGGCAATTCGGCCGAGGCTGTTTTCTGAAATCCGGGCCAGCAGCCCGGCGTCTTGAGTGCTGAAGCCCTCCTGGGCGAGGTACTGCACCACTACGTCGGAGGGAAGGGGCAGAAATGCCACTTGCTGCGATCGACTGCGAATGGTGGATATTAAATCACTTACGGTGCCGGTACACATGACGATGTACGTCAGGGGCGGGGGTTCTTCCAGGGCTTTAAGCAGGGCATTTTGCGCCACGGGCTGCATGAGGTCGGCCTCGTCGATGATAAACCATTTGCCGCGGCCCAATTGAGAATGTTTATAAAGTTTGCTCTCGACGCGATGATCGGGGGAATCGTCACCGATCATTTCACCGCGGATGATGTCGATACCCAGCGTGGTGCGCCGGGAACGCCCACCGCGATCATATACGCCGCCCAATTGTCGATTGATCAGGTGCAAATCGGGGTGCACCTGTTCATCGCACGCTTTGCATGCTGGGCATTGATTGCAAGGCTCCACGAGCAGAAAATCTTCCGGCAATGATGTGAGGATCGGGCCGCGATTGGCCCGGCGCAGCGGGTTGGGACACAGTTGACACTTGGCGAACGCCAGTGCCGTCCGATACTTGCCCACGCCCATGGGGCCATGGAATATCCAGGTGGACGCCAGGCGACCGGATGCCAGCGCCCGCTGAAGTTGGCCCAATGCCTTCGGTTGTCCGATGATGGACCATAGCATCATTGCGACGCCTGTCATTGTGCTTCCTGTGCCAACTCGCGCAGCACCGCAATGCCCTTTTCAATGTGGGCAGGTGATGCGGCATAGCTGATGCGGAAGTGCGTATCACGATCGCTGAAGACCGATCCGGGAATAAGTAATACATTTTTACTAATTGCCCGCCGCACCAGTTCATTGCCCGACCAGCCGCCCGGTGCCTTGGCGAAAACATAAAACGCCCCACCCGGATTGCCGACCGGATATAAGTCGCCAAGGCCTTCTACCATGCGGTCGCGGCGGCGGCGGTATTCGTCGATGTGAGGCGTCATGTCGACTGAATTGGAATGCAGCAATTCCAGTGCGGCATACTGAGCCGGTGACGGCGCGCAGACAAATGTGTACTGCTGCAATTTAATCATTTGATCAATAATCGGCCTGGGCCCCGCGGCATAGCCCAGCCGCCAACCGGTCATCGCATAGGTTTTAGAATATCCTTTAAGCAGAAGGCACTGATCCGGCAGCATGGGCGCGATGCTGACGTGGGGCTGATAGCAGAAGGCATCATAAATTTCATCGCTCAGCACCAGAAGTCCATGGCGTCTGGCAACCGCCGCGACGGCTTCAAGCTCGGCTGATGTGTAGGCCATGCCGGTGGGGTTGTTGGGCGAGCATATCACAAGCATTCGTGTGCGGGGTGTGACGGCCGCTTGAATTTTTTTGGCGTCCAAGCGAAAGTCGGGGTAGCTATCCACACTGACGGGAACAGCGCCGACGAGCTTGGGGAGATGTTTGTACATGACAAAATAGGGGTCGAGAAAGATAACCTCATCCCCCGGATTCAGACAGGCAAACATGGCCAGCATAATTCCGCCCGATGTACCGGAGAGAACCATAATCCCGGGCTGCTTCCAACCGGTGTCATTTTCCACCTGATGCCGAATCGGCTCGACCAGATCGGCAATGCCCTGCGTGGGTGTGTAGCGATTGCGGCCATGTTCGATGGCTTGAATGGCCCGCTGCTTAATGGCCTCGGGCACATCAAAATCAGGCTGACCAATAGAAAGATTGATGGGATCTTTCATACTGGCGGCCATGTCGAATACCTTGCGTATACCGGAGGCATCAATCGCCCTGGCACGATCGGCAATGATGGTATTCGGATCAAATATTAAATGAGATTCCGGACTGGATGACAACGGGTAACTAATAAAGGGAACCGCCGTATGATCGGCAGCGAAGGCAAAGACAAAACCTGGTATCCCCACCCGCACAGACGCAGTCGCTACCATTCGCGGTCAGCCATCAAAAAGAGGCGGCGGCGTATTATGGATTCGGATTGGGAAGCAACGTGGCCGAATTGGGTTTGATCACGCGTATGAACGCACCGGTTTTACTAACCACCAGCCCCTTAATGCCGACGTAGGAACCAATCAATTTGGAAAGATCCATATCTTTTGGCGGCTGAATGTAAGCCACCACACGACCGCTGCGCGGGTTCAGCAGGGCATATTGGTGAGTGGTGTGGCTGGTCTCCAGCAGGCCTTTGGCAACAAATGGAGCGGTGGCGATGCTTTTTTCCAATATTTTTTTAGACTGTTCCCACTT
>JAKAYZ010000110.1 GCA_021816165.1 Planctomycetota bacterium
ATATCTATGGCGCGTTAAATGGGCAAATTAGAGCCGCGACCGATGGGTAACCGCAGGGCATGACGCATTTTGGCAGGGTTCCCCACCAGTTCAGCTAATCTTGGCACAGGCAGGAATGCCTGTGTCACACTGATTAAAGCCTGCGCGACCCAGGGTAAAGCCAGAACTCGCCGACAGATAAATTTCCTTTGGCCGAGCAAATGTGGCACAGACATTCTTGTCTGTGATGTTTTGCACAGGATCGCGGATGATTCTCAGCCGGGTCCTGCCCATTGATGTTCCATTTTTTCGACGGCTTACGCAGCCTCAAAGCTGATCATAAACAATTTCTCCGTCGCATGCCGCTGCTGGCAGCGGGCTTGAGAGGCGCAGCAGCATGGCCTCGGTGGCGGCGTAGTCCGCCTCGATGTGGGCACGGGCTGCTAAGGCCCATGGGGCGTACCCGCCATCCCAAGGCCACGGGCAAGCGGCGGAGAAGGGCCGAACGGTATTATCTGCTTTCGCCTGGTATAGAGCCGCCGCATGAATCAACCCAAACAATTAAAGATTGAAATGGTGGCAATGGCGGATTTGGCGTGCGATCCGGCCAATGTGCGGCGACATGATGAAAAGAATATGGCCGCGATCAAGCAGAGCCTGCAGCGGTTTGGCCAGCAGAAGCCGATAGTGATCGACGGGCAGAATGTGATACGCGCGGGTAACGGCACATTTGAGGCCGCCCGGGCGTTGGGCTGGACGCACATCGGCGTGGTGCGTACAGAATTGGTTGGTGCCGACGCCATCGCTTACGCCATTGCCGATAACCGCACGGCCGAATTGGCGGCGTGGGATCATGAGGCGTTGATCCGGCAGCTTGGCGGGCTGGATGCGAACTTGGCAGCGGCCGCCGGGTTTACCGGCAAAGATATTGAAAAGCTCGCCGAATATTCGCCGCCGGCGTGCGACGATGCGGCCTCACCGTTGCCCGAGAGTTATGAAATTGCCGTCACGTGCCGCGATCAGGCGGATCAGCAGGAACTCTATGAAAGGCTGACGGCGGAGGGGCGATCATGCCGCGTGTTGACATTGTAAACACCTGCCGGCCCGCAGACACATTTCGCAGCCAGCAGGTGCAGGGCATGTTTGACCTGCCGGCGGCGGAGGCGACGCGCGTGGCGATTGGTGCCGAGATTCCGTCGCTTGAAGACAACTGGCAGATTGGTGTAATTGCCGGGCCATCGGGCAGCGGAAAAACCACGCTGGCCCGGGCCGCCTATGGTCCGATGCCGCCATTTGACTGGCCGCCCGACCGGGCGATGATCGACGCGTTTGAAGAGGCGGATATTCGGGTTATTACGCAGGCGCTGGTGAGCGTGGGTTTATCGAGTCCGCCGGCGTGGCTGCGGCCATTTCATGTGCTGTCGAATGGTGAGCAATTTCGGGCGCAGATGGCGCGGCTGCTGCTGGCGCACCTGCCCGTGGCGGTGGTGGATGAATTTACCAGCGTGGTGGATCGTCAGGTAGCGCAGGTATGTTCCGCGGCGCTGGCGAAGGCCATTCGCCGCCAGCCGGGCATGCGTCTGGTAGCGGTGTCGTGCCATTACGACATTTTGCCCTGGCTGGAACCGGACTGGGTATTGGATATGTCCACCGGGCGGCTGGAGCGTTTGGGGCCGGCGTACGGGCCGCCGACGGTGGACACCTGCCAAGGCCATGATGCATCCACCCGGCAGACACGGGGGCGGCTTTGTCGACCGAAGCTGCGATTTGAAGTACGGCAATGCGGCGCGTCGTTATGGGCCATGTTCAGCCGTCATCATTATTTAAGTCATAGTTTGCCGGCGGGGTGCCGCTGCTGGGCGCTGCTATTCGACGGGCGACCAGTGGCGTTTGCGGCGGTGGCGGGGTGCATCGGCTTTGCTGGCTATCTGCGTTTTTCACGGATTGTGGTGCTGCCGGACTACCAGGGCATCGGGGTCGGATCGCGGTTTCGGGATGCGGTGGCGAAGATCGAGGCGCGGCGCTGCCGCCGATTGAGTCTTGTCACCAGCCATCCGGGAATGATCCGCAGTTTGGAGGTCAGCCCGCTGTGGCGGCGTGTGGCCGTTGCATACAGCACGGGCGCAGCCGGGCTGAAAAATAGTGGGCATCTGCGGCGGACTGTTTCCTTTGTATACACCGCCAAAGGAAGGGGGACGGATGCGGTCAACCAAACCACTGGCTGACTGGCAGGGAGAAGTGATCGACGCCAATCGGGTCTACGCTCTGGCGCGTTCCGGTGCCACCAACGGAGAAATTGCCGGCGCGCTGGGTGTACGGTGGAAAATTCTCCATGCGCGTTTTGGTGCGGCCATTCGGCGGGGACGGGCCAATTTGCGTATTGCGCTGCGCAGCAAGCAATTGCAATCGGCTTGTGAAGAGGATGGCGACGCGCGGCTTTTAATGTGGCTGGGAAGACAATATCTGCATCAGACCGATGACCCGGCCGGCCATGCGCCCGATAAACATATTAAAACCTATGTGAAATTTGATGTTGAAAGCGTATAAGTCGGTCACCCATCTGCTGCACCCGCACCACCGGCCGTACCAACCTTTTGGTGCCGCACTGGCCCTGCTGCAGGACCGCAGCGCGGAGATATTGCTGGTAGGCCCGGCGGGAACGGGCAAAACGCGGGCCATCCTGGAAAAGGTGTTTTTGTGCATGCAGAAATATCCCGCCATGCGGGCGCTGCTGGTGCGTAAAACCCGCGCCAGCCTTACCCAAAGTGCCTTGGTGACGCTGGAAGAGAAGGTGGTACCTGCCGGGCATCCGATGATTGGCGATGCGAGCCGGGGCTACCGCAGCCATTACATGCTGGGCAATGGATCTGAACTGGTGCTGGGTGGTTTGGATAACGCCGACCGAATTATGTCGAGTGAGTACGACGTAATTGCCGCCTGCGAGGCGACGGAGCTGACGCTGGAGGATTGGGAAAAATTATTAACCCGTCTGCGCAATGGTGTGATGCCCTACCAGCAGGCGATCGCCGATTGCAACCCGGCATATCCCGCCCATTGGCTTAATCGGCGGGCACAGAGCGGATTGATGCGCGTATTGGAGAGCCGCCACACGGATAATCCGCAATGGTTCAACCAGACCACAGCGCAATGGACACCGGCGGGCGAGGCCTATCTGGCCACGTTGCGGCGTTTAAGCGGTGCGCGGCGGCAACGCCTGCTGGATGGCCAATGGTCGGCGGCGGAAGGCCTGGTGTATGACGATTTTGCCCATTGCTTGCGCGATCATTGGGAGGGAAATGGAGTCTATGCCGCAGCGGGCATCGACTGGGGCTGGTACGAGCCTACGGCCGTGGTGGTAGGTGTGCTGGACGGGGCCGATCAGCTTTGGATTGTCGATGAACTTTATGAAAGCCGCATGGATATTGATGCACTGGCCGGCCGCCTGACACAACTGGTTCAGCGGTGGAACATCGAGGTGATGTTTGCGGACCGCTCCCGTCCGGAATCGGTGGATTGGCTGCGCCGCCGCCAACTGCCGGTACGGGGCGTACCGGTGCATAGTGTTGAGGCGGGCATTGCATCGGTGGAATCGCGGTTGATGCATCGATCACTTTTTGCACTTACCACCTGTCGCCATTTAATTGAGGAGGCATCGCAGTACCGCTATCAGGCAGATGGGATGGGGCCGATCCAAAAGGCGGATCATGCGATGGATGCGCTGCGATATTTGATTATGGGGCTGGGGGATATGTCAGCCGCGGCCGTGGGCGCTTCGCCGGGCGCGCGAAGCGGTGCCGATAAAATGCCGCAGGATTTACGCCGGCAAGCAGCGCGGGTGTGGGGTGATTAACCGTATAGCGGCGGTAATTTTCCGCTGCAGCGGGTGGTGGTCGATGACGATGCACCCGATTTAATAATTGACATTTTACACCTGCAAATGCTGCGGCGTGCTGCACCCGGGGCTGCCCCATAAAAAAGCGTATAAGTAGCCGTGGCAGCGGCTAATATGCACCCCAATTCCAGAAGATTATTTCCGGAACTTGAGGCTAAGGCTCATAACTGCCATCTGTTGATTTTGGCTTTCCCTTTCGCGGATGAACGCCGATTCAGATGGCTGTTGAACTTTCCGACGGGTTGTTTCATGCGGCCCGTCAAGTTTACTGGAGCCTGCACGATGCCTGCTATGAAAAACCAAACCGGTAACGGGTTACGCACTGATGAGACTTCAGCGGCGACGACGACGATGCGCTCCTTGCGAGCTGCATCGATCGTGACGGCGGCGCTGGCGGGGTTGCTTCCCATGACAGGGAGCGCTTTCGCTGTTACCACCAATCCCACCTTGGTGCAGATTGGCGTTGCCGATCTGCAGAAGGTGAATCCATCCATTGACGGCACCGGTGTTACCGTTGCGCAGGTGGAGGCGTCGGCCGGCTATTACAATCCACCCGGTGACCCCTACGCCTACATGAGCGTGTTTGAACCCAACCCGACCAACCTGAACCAGCCGGCGAGCAAATTCACCTACCTTGATTATTCGCCCACACCGACGACTTTCAGCAGCGGGCAATATTCCGGACACGCCCAGGCGGTCGCCAGTCTGTTTTACGGCAACACGGGCAGTGGCGTGGCGACGGGCGTAAGCGCTGTGGATGTGTATGAGGCTGATTATTATTATTATAATGTGGTGGCCAACGGTACAGCACCGCTGAATTCCAGTTCCGCTGGCGTGCCTACATGGTCGTCGCCGGCGGTGGTTAACCAGAGCTTTATCTGGGAAGGGGCGGACTCCAGCACGATATCTGAATACAACCTGGGCTACGATAACTACGCCGCGTATTACAACACACTGTTTGTTTCAGCCGCCGGCGATGGCACCACCACCAGCACCACACCACCGAGTTATGTCAATCCGCCGGCCACGGCCTACAACGGCATCTCGGTTGGAGCACTGGGATTGCCCAATGTAACTGGAGCGGATATTACCGCGCCCGGCGGGGCGACCAGCTATACCGCCCCACTGGTGTCGGGCGTGGCCACCGATCTGATCCAGGCGGCGCGGGAAGATGTGGGCGGAGCGGGCACGCAGACCGCAGCGACGGACGTACGCACCATAAAGGCACTTCTGCTAAATGGAGCAGTCAAGCCCACGGGCTGGTCGAATACGTCGGCCACGGCGAGTGGCAGTCCACTGGATCCGGTTTACGGCGCAGGCGTGGTGAATGCCTATAACTCGTATGAGAATCTGGCCGGTGGCCAGCATGCAGCCTCCACCACCACCATGCAGGCGGCGGGATCGGCGGTGCAGTTTCAACTGGATAAGGCGGCGATTGAACAATCGCTGGTCGGCTGGAATCTCGCAACCATCACCAGCAGCAGCACCCAGGCGGCGGTTGACCATTATGATTTTTCCATGCCGCAAATTGGCAATAACAGTTATGACCTGACCGCCACGCTGGACTGGAATGTGCAGGTTAACCAGTCGCAGATGAACCACCTGAACCTTTACCTGCTGAATTCTGCCGGGCAGATCGTGGGCCAAAGCGTAAGTTCAACCGATAACTTGCAGATTCTGGCCCTCAATGGCTTGACGCCCGGCAATTATGATCTGGCAGTGATGAAACTGGGCGGCAGTTTTGTAAGTGCAAGTGAAACATATGCACTCGCTTGGTCGATAAAAGATCCAGCGGGAACGACACCCGAACCAGCCGCACTGGGCCTGATGGCGGTGGGAATTTTGGGACTGATGGGCAAGCGTGGGCCGCTGTCACGGCGGCCCTGATTTTCAGGGTACAACGCCCGAGCGGCTGCAGTGGGCCGGAAGCACACTGCAGCCGCCGCGCGCTTTTTACAGCTTGATTCCAGAACAATTTAAAATAAACGTGATTTCAGGTTGAGAGATCATGATTGGTACGGATTTCCGGCGATTTTTCCTGCAAGCGTATGATGAATCGTAAAAATAATGCGCGTGTTTTCGAGGCGTGGCACGCGATGCCAATATATTTTTGACGCGCGTGCACAAGGCACGCGGCTAAGTGGTGTGGCGGGTGTGAAATTGCTGGCATGCTACCGCAATTGCCATTGGTGGCCCAGCCATCGCGTGATTTGCTCCGACGAAAAATCTAGAGTCGCAGAGCGTGTGCCGCCAAACGGGCGAAGTTAAACGTTGATGGCAGTTACTTTAACCGCGATATATTGCTGGCGATGACCAACGCGGCGATGAAACCCTTTGCGACGCGTGAAGCGTTCAACATAAATTTTGTCATCTTTAACTTGGCCAAGGATATCGGCCGTGACCGAGGCACCGCTGAGAACAGGCTCGCCAATATGGACGCCTGTGTCATTGGACACAAAAAGTACTTTGTCGAAGGTAATACTGGTGGTATTGTCAGGCACATCACGAAGATCAATTTTCAGGGTATCACCCGGTTGGACTTTGAACTGGGTTCCACTGTCTTCCACGATTGCGTACGCCATGATAATCCTCAAATCTAAAGCCAGCCGGGCATCAGCGCCCGCTCACTGGTAAAGCCCTTTATTATGAAGTAAAAGCCCAAATGTTGCAACTGCGCGGGGTTGTTGTGCGGAGCGGAAACAGGCAGCAATATGCGGCAGTTATGGGCAGGTAAATGGCCAAAACAAAAAGGGCCCGCCACCACGGTGATGGCAGGCCCATTTTGCACAAATTGACCTCTACCCGCTCACGCTCCTTTCTTGCTCTCGGCTCGCTAACCTCGATTTCGCGGATTTCGTATGATCGCTCTCTACTTCGATCCTTACCGCATCTTGCTCTCGGCTCGCTAACCTCGTGCGACCTTTGACCAACCGTTGCTCTCTACTTCAACGACCGGCCAACTTGCTCCGGAGTCTTCCAGAGCTTCTTGCTCTCTGCACTCTCCAACTCCAACCTTGCTCTCAACTCACCCAGCGTGGAGTGAGGTTGCGGAGGCTGCTCGCTCTCTACTTCGATCAGCGCCGCTTCTTGCTCCCGGCTCTTCCCAAGCCGCTTGCTCCGGAACCTTCCAGAGCGTCTTGCCCCGGAGTCTTCCAGAGCTTCTTGCTCTCTGCACTCTCCAACTCCAACCTTGCTCTCAACTCACCCAGCGTGGAGTGAGGTTGCGGAGGCTGCTCGCTCTCTACTTCG
>JAKAYZ010000111.1 GCA_021816165.1 Planctomycetota bacterium
AAAAAAAAAAAAACGCAAGTGAAAAAGCGGAGGAATTCAAAAAGGGCGTGGCAATTTTTTCGGGCGTGGTCTAATTGTTATGTAACATGGCGATTTTCCAGTATTGCGGCCACTGATTGCTCTGTTCCATCGCCTCTAGTGCCATGACCGCCTCGGCGTTGTCCGCATCCCATCGCATGCCCGAGCCGCGCACACGATCTGACAATATGCGACACTGGCTTTCCATCGGGCCACTGCCGATCTGCCAGCCTTTGGCAATGAACTCAGGATATCGAATCATTTGCCGTCGATCCGACACGTGGTTGATCATACGATCCACCTCCTTGCGTTTGTTGCCACGCGTGGTTTTCCGCAAATCCAACAAATCCTCCCATAGTCGTTCGTAGCCTTCATGTTTAGCGCCGTGCAAAACCTTCCCAACCCACTTTTCACCCGGCTGGCCTGTCTCCCCAAATACCAGCTTTTTTGTCTTGTGCAGGTTTTGACCAAGATGGTAAAAATCCAACCCCACCGCGTTGGTACTCAACCGCTTGTCGAATTGCCGAATGATCCATGGCCCCCCATCCACATTGCCCACCCGCTCCTGAGCCCGATGGAACTCCAGATTCTCCGCGTCACGCCGCATCAGCCGACCCAACGCATCGCAGTCGCCTTTGGTCAGCGACGTATGCCGGTGCTTCATGTCCTCGTTGTAAAACGTGACCGCCTTAACCTCTTTCCATCGTTGATCAGCCCCTTGCTTCCTACGCCCAAGAGGCCGGGCCTTTTTCCCGCGTTTCTGCCGCTTTTCACGCACCTTACGCAGCCGATTTTGCTTCTCCACCTCCGTTACCAGCGAGACCATGTACGCATCGGCACCCACATAAATACGCTTCACTTCACGACCATCGGGCGTCATCGTCCGGCAATCCTCAAATGTCCAGACCGGCCGGAGTTGCTCCGATGCCGCCATCGCCAAGGCTCGCTTGCCCTCCGCCTCTACCACCTGCCGGAAAAGCTCCCCGCTCATGCGAATCTGCCCCACCTTCGCCAGAGTTTCGGCCCCTTTATCGAAGCTGCGAGCGTCCGCATTCTGGCGACAGACCAATTCCCGTAGCCCAAGACTTACCGTCGCTTCCGCCGCATCCAACCATGCATCCGATGGAGAACAACTCCCAATACCCTCGACATGCCACCGGCGACGCTTCATCTCCACTCGACCGTTGACCGTGGCGGTACTGCGATTCTCAATGCCTTTATTGCGCAGACGCCTGCCCGTCTTTGCATCCACCGGGGGAAAAAGCGGCTTGCGCCGCGTCCATCCTCATCTGCAAGGCCATTTCATATGCCTGGCGGCGATACTCCGCCATCAAGTCGCGAACCTCCATCTCACTGCCATTGATCCACGCCCCATTCGGGGCCTTATTCACCGCCGCCGCCACCCCACGCAGCATCGCTTCCGTAATCTCTCGCATCCGATCCACATACGCTTCCGGTTTGAGCACTGACACGCTATCCATAGCTATTTCTCCTTGAGCCTTTCCCTGGCCCGGTTAAAACACCCGCGACCTCGCGGTCGCCATGCACCTATCTTAACTCAATGCCACCGCCCGAAAAAATTGCCACGCCCTTCAAAAATTCAGCAGAATTAACCAGACCTTAACATTCCCCTGCGGTGAAAAAGACGACTTTGCACCGCGCGGGACGCGCGAATAATATCAACATATTTTCATTAGATTAAAGCCCGCCGGGACAAGCCCGGCGGCTAATCTGGTTTCCCGGTGCGGCACGATTATGAATTGCTGTGAAAGTAGTGTACATTCCAAAATATACAAGTGTTGTCGCCTTTTTCAGGAGATATGCATTGGATATTAAACGCTGTGGTTCGCAGCCATCGACCCAAGCTTCTGCCGAGTGGTTTACGGGAAGCGTGCGGGTGGACCCGCTGCTATCGGCTCCGGAGCCGGCCCGCGTATGGGGTGCAAGCGTAACATTTGAACCCGGCGCGCGAACCGCTTGGCATACGCATCCGCTCGGACAGACCCTGATCGTCACCGCTGGCTGCGGCTGGGTGCAGAATTGGGGCGGTGAGCGCACCACCATTCGGCCCGGCGATGTGGTGTGGTTTGCGCCCGGCGAAAAGCATTGGCATGGTGCCACCACCAATACGGCCATGACGCATATCGCCATTCAAGAACAGCTAAATGGAAAGGTTGTAGACTGGCTGGAAAAGGTAAGCGACGATCAATATTCCGGTTCATCCGCGGGCACCGGGAAACATTAATTGAGTTTTCCGGCGGACCGGCCCCTGTGGGTTCAATAACAAGTGTTGATATCATGGGATTGGCGCAGCGCTTTCATGGCGGCAACCAGGCGTGCCATGTGTTCGTCGGTGTGGCTGGCCATCAGGCTGATGCGAAGCCGGGCCGTTTGAGGCTTGACGGTTGGGGGGCGGATGGCGGGTACCCAGATGCCCATTTCGGCTAATTTCCGGGATGCCGCCAGCGCGGCTTGAGACGATCCAAGAATGACCGGAATGATGGGCGTGGTGGATTGCCCGCAATGGTAGCCCAGTTGTTGGAGTTCCTTTCGGAGCTGGTCTGCCAGAGTGCAGACGCGATTGCGCCGCCATGGCTCGGAAAGGCTGATGTCCAAGGCGGTTTGGGCGGCAGTGATGCAAACGGTCGGTAGTGCAGTGGTGTAAATTAAGTTGCGCCCGCGATTGATAAGGGAATCAATGGCGGCCTGCGGACCGGCGATAAAGCCACCGACGGACCCGAATGCTTTGGAGAGCGTGCCGATGGAAAGCGCAATGCCGGCCTGGGCGTTCTGCAGTGCGGCTACGCCCGCCCCATCCGGCCCAAGCACACCGGTGGCGTGGGCTTCATCAATAATCAGCAGCGCGTTATGGTGATGGGCCAGCGATGAGAGTTGCGGCAGATTGCATATGTCGCCATCCATTGAAAAAACAGTATCGGTAACAATCCAGCAGCGGCGATTGACGGCAGACTGGCCCGGACGGGTGCTTTTTTCATCGGTACGCCGCAGCCGCGCTTCCAGGCGGGCATAATCGAGATGTGGAAAGGAGTGATGATCGGCACCGGATGCGGCGGCGGCGTCGAGCAGGCTGGCATGATTGAGTTTGTCGGAAAAGACCGCATCGGCCGGAGCAGCAAAAGTTTTAAGGGCGGCGAGATTGGCGGCATATCCTGACGAAAATATGGCGGCGGCGGGCTGCTTTTTAAGTCGAGCCAAACTGGCTTCCAATTGGGCATGCGGAGTGGTGTTGCCGGCCACAAGACGGGAGGTGCCCGCACCAAACCCCCATTGATCCAGGGCGGTGCGGGCGGCATCGATGACGCGCGGGTCAGCGGCCAGCCCGAGATAATTATTGGTACAGAACTGCAGATATGATTGGCCGCGGATTACCATCTCCGGACAGCACCGTGATGCAACATCCGGAAGGGTACGCCAGTTGTGGTCGCGTTTGCGGGCTTGCAGGTCGGCCTGCAAGTCATCCAGCCAAAGTTGCATCGCATCAGATATGGCAGGATCGGGCATAGATCAGGTATTGCCGGTCGGGGGCTGGCTCTCATCCGAGCGTGGTTCCCCCTGTGGGGAAGGATGCGAGGATGCCGAGGGTGAACTGTTTTCGGCTGATGGTTGAGAACGCTTTTCCGCGGCGGCCAGACGTTGTTTGAACATGCGTCCGGGTTTAAACCGCACACGGCGGCGGGCGGGCACCATGACCGGTTCAAGTGTGGCGGGGTTTTGCCCCACGCGGGGTGCACGATGGCGGGCTTCAAATACACCGAAGTCACGAAACTCAAGCCGATTGCCCGCTTCAAGTTCGCGGATGATTTCATCGAGAAATGCTTGCACGGTGCGCCGTACAACAAGCCGACTCGTCTTATTGCGAGTGGCAATCCGATCCACCAGTTCCTTTTTTGTCACGGTCGCCATGGTTCGCCTTTCTCTCTATGCAAACACCCACCGTATCCAGTCTCCAGCGCCGACATATGCAAAATTGACCACAGCGCGGCATTATGCGGCGGCTTAAATCAAGCGTCAAGGCGGCGTTGTCTGCAAAGTGCGCACCAAATTGCATAACGGCATCAGCGACGATGAAATAATTGGCGGGATACCAATCTACGCGGTTGCGGGAACGCCAAACCGAGTGCCGAGCGCGGGCAGCAAACGCGCCGTCGAGCGGGTTGTCATCTCATCGAAAAAAATAGGTCTGCATGCGGTGCCGCCCATGGAAGTGGCCCCTGCCGCAATAAAATTCAACAATATCGCGATTGTGAATTTATCGCTCCTGCCGGCCATTTACTTGCGGCCCAGCACCGCGATGCCGGCGTCATCGGCCATTTGCAGCAGGCGTGGCTTTTCCAGCATGATGGTGCGATCGGCTTCAAGCACGAGGGCTGCGGCCCGGCACCGTATTAAATTTTCCATGGTCTGCGGCCCGACTGTGGGTACATCAAATCGAATATCCTGATTGGGGTTACTGGCTTTAAGTAGCACCCATCCACCGCGTTTGCAAAGGGCGGCCGCCCGCTCAATAAGCGCATCGGTGCCCTCCATCGCCTCAACTGCAATCACCTCACGGTCCTTAACCGCCAGGCTTTGGCCTACCAGAAGCCGATTGATATCACGCAGAAGCGGCCAGCCGAAGTCGACATCCGCGATAATATCCGCGCGGGGGCGAGCCTTGGTCATGAGTCCGTCGGCTGCCAGGTCTTGTGGGATGTAAGGCCGAGCGTCCAAAAGTGTGATACCTCCTGAAGCCAGTTCGTCCGCTACCGCCATAAGCAGGCGGGCGCTGCGTTTATCATGGCGAACGCGCCAAAACCAAACTCGCGCGGTGCGCCAATCGGGAATATATCGCAACATGTGGTATTTCTGATACATGTTGGCTTTGGCGACTCGTCCTACCATGACAGCTTTGGATACGCCATGGCTGCGGAAAACCCGAATCCATTGATTGATGCGCAACAAGCCGACGCGTTTGAAGTACTGGCACCGGGCCTGAAGTAAATCCTCCTCGCTCTGGCCCCATAGCGCCGCACAAATGACGGGATGCTGCCGGGCAAGTAAGCCATCGGCCACAGAGACCGGCAATCGGCCTTGGCCGGCAATGAGGCCGATTGGTTCGCCGGGTGAGGGGTCCGGCGCGCATGTTGTTGGGGCCAATGGCGGCGACATATTAATGTGGCTCCGATTTTTGGACGCGCATTTCCGCTGAGCGGGCATGGCCTTCAAACCCTTCAGCCCGAGCCAGCACACCCAGCGGGGCAATCGCCGCAGCCAGTGCATCCGCATCAAACTCTATCATCGACATGCGCCGCCGGAAACTGTCGGCGGAAAGCCCACTGAAAAATCTTCCGGTACCGGACGTGGGTAAAACATGGGATGGCCCCGCGAGATAATCGCCGGCGGCCACGGGCGAAAAGGGGCCAATGAAAATGGCCCCGGCCGTGGTGATTGCTGCGGCATCCTTACGGGCGTGCCGGGTGGAAATTTGCAGATGCTCAGGTGCCAACTCATTTGTCAAGGCAACTGCGGCATCATGATCGCCGGTCACAATGATGGCGCTGGCAAAGGTGAGGGCCTTTTGTGTCAGGTCGCGGCGTGGTAAGTCAACCATCTGGCGGGAGATATCCGCCTGCACTTCCAGCGCGAAATCAGCATCCGGTGTGACCAGAATACAACTTCCCGGTGCATGCTCCGCCTGAGCGAGCAATTCAGCGGCTACGACCGCGGGATTGGCAGAGGAATCGGCCAGAACCACCACCTCGCTTGGCCCGGCAAAGCTGTCAATATCGACCACGCCGAAAAGTTCTCGCTTGGCCAACTGCACATACCAGTTTCCCGGTCCGACAATTTTGTCTACCCGCCGAATTTGCCCGGTGCCGAGGGCCATGGCGGCAATGGCGTGCGCACCGCCGACGCCATAAATTTCCGTCAAGCCAAGACGTGCGGCCGCCACCAGCACGGCCGGTGCCACGCGTCCCCCCTTGGCTGGCGAGCAGACGCATAAACTTTTAACACCTGCCTCCTGGGCAGGCACGGCAGTCATGATCAGCGTTGATGGATACGCCCCCGCACCACCGGGCACATAGATACCCACGCGGTTCAGCGGCACCGTGCGAATGCGAAGTTGCGCACCGGACGCACAATGAGCACCGACGGGCGCAATGGCGGGTAAGTCGGGTGAAAGCATAGCCTTTTGAAAACGCCGGACATTTTCAATGGCGGTATCCAGCGCCGCAACCAACTTGGCGTCGGCATTTTTAACCGCGTGGGTCATTTCATCCTTTGTTACACGGAGCGTATCGATGGTAACACCCGGGTCATCAAATTTAGACGCAAATTCAGCCACGGCACGGTCGCCATCCTTTTTCACGGCGGAAATGATTTGCTGCACGGTGGCAAGGCTGCGGAGATGTTGTTCATCTTGACCGAGAAGGACATCATCCAATGAAAGCTTTCGTTTAATCTCCTTGAGCAAAGCCTCGGAACCGGCTTGCATCAAATTGATAATCGGCAACTCAAACATCCAGTCCCTTTCACAGTCTATTCGCGGCCTTATTGTAGCGTGATGCCCAATTCAGTTGGCGATACGCCTGCACGACATGTTGCGGATGGATTATTGCGCATAATTATTCCACCAATTTTAGCGATATATGCTGAAATATTTCTTGGCAAGTTGTACAATTTCCGCAGTTAAACATAGCGTCTGCTTTTCGCGAGGTATTAGAGAAAATGACCCAACCGCACCGGCTCATCCGCAAGTTATACCGATCCTCCTTTGTCTGGCCGATTTTGTTCATCTTTTTGGCGGCGATTTTATCCGCAGGTTTGGCCCAGTCGGCCAGTGGGGTACCTTCGGGTGATACCACTCCGAGGTGGAACAAGCGGCTTTACACGCGGATACTGCATAATGTGCACGCGCCGCAGTTTCCCCATCGCATTTTTAATGTTCTGAAGTACGGGGCTAAAAGCGATGGGAAAACCAATTGCGAGGTGGCCTTCCGCAAGGCAATTGAAGCATGCCAC
>JAKAYZ010000112.1 GCA_021816165.1 Planctomycetota bacterium
CGCGCCATCCGCAGCGGCCGTACGCGCTTGATTACATTCAGGCGCTTTTTACCGGGTTTGAAGAACTGCATGGCGACCGGCGTTTCGGCGATGATAAAGCCATCATCACCGGCACAGGTCGTGTAGGCTCGCAAAAGATTATGCTCATCGGGCAGCAAAAAGGACGCGACACGCGGGAAAAGATCGCCTGTAATTTTGGCTGCGCCCATCCTGAGGGTTACCGCAAGGCGCTGCTTAAAATGCAGTTTGCCGCCAAATTCGGCCTTCCCGTTGTATGTCTGATCGACACCCCCGGTGCCTACCCGGGCCTTGGCTCGGAAGAGCGCGGTGTGGCCGAGGCCATCGCTGTCAACCTGCGGGAGATGTCGGTACTGCCCACACCGATCATCTGCATTGTGATTGGTGAAGGTGCGTCGGGCGGAGCGCTGGGCATCGGCGTGGGAGACCGCCTTGCGATGATGCAGTATGCCTGGTATAGCGTCATCTCACCGGAGGGGTGCAGTGGAATACTCTGGAAAGGCTCGGCCAATGCCCCCGAAGCTGCCGAGGCGCTTAAACTCACCAGTAACCATCTGCGCCAGTTGGGCGTTATTGATGATGTCATACGTGAACCGCTCGGCGGGGCGCACCGCAATCGCCGGGCTGCCGCTGATGCTCTGGAGCGCTACATCGAACGCACGCTGCGGGAACTCAAGAGTGTGCCAACCCCGCAATTGCTCGATCAGCGCTACAATAAAATTCGTCAATATGGGGTGGGGGCGCTGGCCGCGAATTAAAGTTCACCCTTTTTTAATATTTCCCCGCCGGCATTGCAAAAGCCGGGGAGGTGGGGCGATAAATTGCCCTTGAGCATTTAACATTCGTAAGTTGAGGAGACATGCAGTCCATGCTGACTAAAGTGCAACTGGCCCGGCGGATTAAAGATGTCGCCTATCTGGAAGGCGATTTTACCCTGCGGTCGGGAAGAAAATCCAAATACTATCTGGATAAGTATTTATTTGAGACCCAGCCCGACATTCTTGAATCGCTCGGTGCGTTGATGGCGGAACGCCGCTCCGCCGATGTGGACCGCATCGCAGGTGCAGAACTGGGCGGTGTGGCGCTAGCCGCGGCGACGGCCCTGGCGGCCCAACTGCCATTTTTCATCGTGCGCAACGCCAAAAAAGACTATGGCACCGGTAAACTTATCGAAGGAGCGATTGCCGCCGGCGACAATGTGCTGCTGGTTGAGGACATCGCCACCACCGGCGGGCAGGTGCTGGAGGCGGCCAAAGTTATCGCGGCCCAAGGTGCCAAGGTGGATCGAATCATCGCCGTCATCGACCGGCAGGAAGGGGCCCGAGAAAATATCGAGGCCGCCGGTTTCGTATTTGAATCCATCCTGACCCGCCACGATCTGGGGATATAAATGGCCGATTTGCCCCCCACGCCGCAGCACCATCGCCATCCGGTGCGCCGGGTTGTCCTGTCGGTTATTAAATGGTGCATCGCGATTGTCGGCCTGTGGTATGTGACTTCTCACATCCACTGGCATGATCGTGTCACCATCAAGGCGGGGGCGGTTGTTCGCAATGTGACGTTTCCCAAGGCCACGCCGATTCGGCTCGTGGCCGTACATCATCACGTTTATGTGCTGGATTTTCGCCCAAGACCCATCACAGTCCGCCTGCCAACCGGTAAAACTGTCCACGCATGGGCGGCCCAATCGCCCATCGATTTCCCCCCCACTTTGGGTTTACCCGGCAGCTATCTGGTGCAGTCGCATGGTGCCCCGGAGATACGGTTGGGGTTTATCAGCCTCATGGCCCACAGTAAGCCGCTGCCACTGATTCTGGCTTTTGCGATCCTGGGCATACCATTTTTAATCACGGCATGGCGGTGGCAACGGCTGCTTCATGTGTGCGAGCTTAATTTGCCCTACCGGCGATGTCTGACGCTTACCTTCCTTGGCCAGTTTTATTCCACCTTTCTTCCCGGTACCACCAGTGGCGATATTGTGAAAATTGTCTACACGGGAAAGCTCACCGGCCAGAAGACCAAAAGCGCCATCACCGTCATTCTCGACCGCGTCATCGGGCTGGTCGGCCTGATAATCGTCGGCTTTACCGCCGCCGTGGTGGAACTGCTCCTGAACACCCGCACTGCCGGGCATCCCGCTGACCCGGTACTGCTGCATGTGGTGCTTCTTACCGGCGGAATGCTGGTGATAACGGCGGTTGGCGCTGGGGTATATTTTTCCCGCCGCGTGCGCAAGGCGGTGGGCCTGGATTATTTAATAGAAAAACTTCCCCTGCCGGAATTTCTCAAGCATGCCGACCGTACGCTTGCCGCCTATCGCGGTCATCTGGGTGTCATAGCGATGGCGCTGGTGGCCAGTGTGGTATCGCAGGCGGTATTGCCCATTGCGGGGTTTCTGGCGGGGCAGGCGTTCGGCATGCACGACCCGCTGGGCTATTACATGGCGTACATTCCGCTGGCAGTGCTGGCGGCCAGTATTCCGATTCTGCCCCCGCAGGGGATCGGCGTGATGGATTGGATCATCCTGCACTTTTTTGTCACTCGCGGCACAAACACAGCCAGTCAGGCGTTTGCCTTGACACAGGCCATCCGCTTTTTGCCCATCATCTGGAATCTGGTGGGGGCATGGTGGGTGATTCGGGGCGACTATTCACGTCCGCATGTGGAAGACCTCGATGAATTGACGCAGGGCGACCCCGGTGCCGACGCACCCACCCGCGCGGCAGCACCTGCCCGCCCCGTGTAGCTGGCAGTTGAGTCGTTACATCGGTGGGGCAATGTGGCAGCCGCCGCGCCCGGCAAAAAAAGGGCACGGGAGGTTAACCATCCCGTGCCCCATTGCAAATTTCCAGACTGGGGTGTTTTCAGGCGCGCTTGCGACGACTGATAAGCAGCAGCGCCGCCCCACCGATACCAAGCAAGCCCAGCGAGGCCGGTTCGGGGGTTGGAGCCGCATCCGCCAAGGTTGCGCCAGCGATGGGCACCTTGCCGCCGTTTGACCCAGTGAGCGTAACGGTCAATATGTCTGTCGGTGCCGCCGTAAAATTAATGGTGTCTGCCCACCATTTGAACCCGCTGGCCACACTGTTGGTCAGTGTCACATTGGACGTGACATTCTGGAGTGAATACGTGTCTGTAGCGGTCCCGGCGATGACCCCAGCATAGACGGTAAGAGTCTGGGCGTTTCCGTCGGGCGTAACGGTAAATGTAACGGTGCTGTTGCTGTTCGTTCTCTGGAAACCGCCTTTGGTGTCGCTGCCGGTGAGGGATGGGTGTCCATCGCTCCAGGTTGCTGCAATCGGCGAACCGACGTTAAAGCCCAAGTTATTGGTGAGCACCGGCCCCGAAATTATAGTGCCCACGTTTGCTTTACGTTGAAAGGTGCCGACTCCGCTCGCGGTGCCGTATTCGTAAATCCAGTCCACGCTGCCTTGCGTGGTCAGATTCACCGCCGTAGGGGACGTCAGTACGGTTTGCGTGCCGGAGATGGTGTCGGCATTGGCACCGACCGCTATCGTCCCAAGCGCCACGGCAGCCGCGGCCGCCAAAAGGGTGTGAGATAAGAAACTTTTCTTCATAGAGTATCCTCCCAGCGAGTCAAGTTTCACATGCCTGAACACATGTTCTTTCCAGAGTCTCGCCAAATAAATATCCAGAGCGGCGTTTGCCACCGGCCAAACAACATGTCTGGCCAACCCGTAACAAAACCGCGAAACTTGCCTATCCGCTAGGCGCGAACCGACCGTGGCCCCGCCCGAGATCGGCGGTTTTGCCAAAACAATCTGCCAGTCGCCACAAACAGCCCGCGTCGTTCAGCGCTCGATTCACCGCCCCTTAAAAGGGCAGCTACGCCAATACACTCGGTGCCAATCGCCAACTTACTCTTTCTCGACCCGGACGGGATGGACTTGACTATTATCCATCGCCCCGATTTGCTCTGCTCCCCAACCAACCAAAGCATAGAACATTAATGCCCCCCATACAACGTTAATTTTGCAAAAAACTTTTCTGGTTTTGTATCACGTCCATGGGCGGCAATACTGGCGGAACATGCCACTGGCCGGGGCGCAATACCGCTTCTGTATTTGCCGGATGTGCTGTAATGGGCGACGAGCACTTCTTCAACCGGTCGCGTGCTCGCCTTTGCGGATGATCTGATCGGCCAGCATGCGGTTGAATCGACCAAGCAGGCGCTTGCGTAGCATCTGCAGGATGGCTATCGCCAGTTCGGCCTTGTCACAGGTATCCGCATCGCCGCGGTCGCGTTGGGCAACGGCACCCCGAAGGGCGTCGTCAATCACATCGGCTGCACGGCGGCGGTCGGTAGCATGCTGCAATCGACAATCGATCCGCGGCGGCAACGGCTTACCCCATGGCGACACGCCGCTGTCCATAAGCGATGCACCGGTTTGATCGCCTTCAATGGGTGTGTCATGTTTGCACTGCTGCAGTTTTTGCTGCCGGATATATTTCAGCATGCTCCGCGTCATAACCCGCCCAAAGTAGGTGCAGGCGGCGTTTTGTTCAGGGCGGTAGCAGTGCAGTTTTCTGATGACCAGCAGCATGGCTTCGCTCGCGGCATCGTGGGCATCGTCCGTACAGGCAAAACGCAGGTTGCCAGCTTTGACGTAAGCCAGTTCCTGCAGGATGGAGATGATCCTGTCGCGGTTTTCTTCGCGGTGTTGAAACAGGGTATTTAAAAGTTCAAAGCGTGGATTGGCCGATGGCATGAGTAAACTCCTGCAAAAATATGAAGGTAAACCTGATCGGATACGTAATATTATTTCATTGTTCAGTATGGTGGCGGATAATGGTCAGCGCCGCCCGCAATTGCCGACTCACCGTCGAGGCGTGAATGCCTAACTGCTGTGCGGCTGACCGCGTATTTTGACCGTCCAGCACGCAGCGTATGACAATATGGCGCTGCAAAGGCGAAAGAGGTTCAAGCATATGCGCCACCTCAAGGTCGATCATCCACTGCGGCACATTTGTGCGGACGGTGCAGCACTCGGCGGCATCGATGGGAACGCAGCGGCCGGGGCGCGTATTGCCAGTCGGAGTGTGGCGGGCAGTTATGGCGCAGCGACGGCTCTTCTCGGCGGCGTCGAGCATCGCACCGCGTACGCGCTTGGGAACGTAGGCGGCAAAATCCACGCCGCTGCCGGGCTGGTAACGCCGCAGGCAGGAAAGCAGGGCGATAAATCCCTCCTGCATTAAATCGTCCATGTCGTAGGCGCACGCATCACGGTGGATGCTGCGGGCCGCTGTCGCCACCAGCGGTCTGCAAAGGCGGCAAATGTGCTCTTCAATCAGGACGCGGCGCTGGGGGCGGGATTCGTGACGCCAAAGTTTCCAGAGTAACTCCAAGGTGCCCGAAACGCGATGCGGCTTCACGCCTCGCTGCGCAGCCCATTTGCCGGCGACTACTTGACTGCTCGCGTTGCCGGATACCGGTTTTGCCCCTTTTCCATTACACCGCGGTTGGGCTGCGCAGGTGGCGGCAAGGGTGAGAATGGTCTTCAGAGGCAATGGGCAGTGTCGCACGGATGATGGGTTGAGCATAACAAACTCCATTTTTTGCATACCTAACATACACCAAACATATGATGAAAGTAAATCGGCATCGCACCGCCACGGCGCTGCAAGCCGGGCGAAATTGGCGAGTTTATTTTTAAGACGTGAGTTCGGGATTAGAAGTCATGGATAGCAAATGTTTCTGGCGATGTTTCAAGCAACCGGCCGGCGAGCGGCCGACGAAAAGGCTTATCCCGAATTCACGTTTTAAGCGCTCTTTACAGACAGGCGGGACTGCGCCGATACTGTTGGTCACGCGCCAGCAGTAGCGCCCGTAGCTCAATTGGATAGAGCATCCGCCTTCTAAGCGGACGGTTGTGGGTTCGATTCCCGCCGGGCGCATACCACAATTGTTGTTGATCGGTGTGAATAGCGAACGTTGAGGCACCCCCTGTCAACCGGGCACGAAACGAGCAAACAGGCTTGGGCAATGGGCCGGGTTTTGGGGGAGGATTACAGTTCTCAGGCAGGGGACGGACGTCCGGCGTCCAAAAGCCGATCTTGTGTATCACCACCCTGGCATCAACATCGTGTCATTGACAGTTGGCAATAGGTGGACAGACGCGAACTCGCGGCAGATGCGATCGTTTTATCTGAGCTGGGAGATTTGCCCGGCGCCTTCGGGTAATTATGATGTCGCGCAGACACCGTCGGGAGAATCCGCCGGGGCAATTGTCCAAGGGCTGTTGGGAAAATTGCAGACATCCTCTGCCAAATCCGGGCTAATGGGTGTCGTCGGCACCTTTCCCCTTTCCTGGTCGCATTACGTGCAGCAGGCCGGGATATCCTGTTGCACGCTTACCGGTGCCAGAACCAGGCCAGAGAGGCCTGGGAGGCCTAGGCCTCGGGCCTGTCTGGGCCGGCGACCGAATGTCCTGGAATTAATCCCTTCCCGCCGACAGAATTCTTCGGCATTCAAGCCGCTTTCCGCATGCCGGGCCAGCGATAACGCGCGGAATTCCGGGGTATGCCACCCCGACGCTTGGCGGCTTGTAACTGCTTCCAATGTCACCATCATGCTCCTTATGCTTGTGACGACAATAGAATCGCAAATTTTCAGGTTACGCGGAAGACGTCACTCATCAGACGGACACAATACTTCTTCCGCACCGGTGGCGGCATTCATCACGATGCCCTGGTGGCCACCGTCCGACTGAGTTTATCATTTTAGCACTACACGACAGTTTCTATTCCATGGTCGGCCAATCCCTGATTTGGTGCCCCAGGAACCTGAAACCATTCAAAAGATGAGCGACATCAATCAGTCGGCAGCAATCACCGCTATCCAGTGACCGCTGGGGTAGGGTGGCTGGGGAACCCTGAATACATTCTTGCTCGCGATT
>JAKAYZ010000113.1 GCA_021816165.1 Planctomycetota bacterium
AGGCGGTCCAGCGGGGACAGCGTCACGGGGTCAATACCGCAACGGCGGAAGTAACGGTTCATCAGCAGCAGGCCCCAGCCATCGGGCAGGGAGTCGTCGAAAACGCCGGGCAGAGGACCAAATGCGCGGTCGGTGTGTTCGATCAGACCGCTCCGGGCGGGCAGTTTGAAGGGAGACAGTTCCAGACCGGTCTGCAGAAACTTGGCATCGTACTGAAAGTAGATGCGCCGATCCTGCTCGGCGAGTGTGCCGACAGGCAGCACCTCACCGGGGCGGCGTTGCAGCTTGACCGTCAATTGTCTCATCGCACCCCCCGCTTCCTGTCCTGGAAATGCGTGACACGAGATTCCAGTTCCGCAATAGACGATGCGGGCGGCGGCTGGAGTACGTCGGCGAGTTCGGCAAGCCGGCCCAGTGCGCCGCAAAGTCTCAGCACGTTCTCGACCGAAGTTTGGCCCGTTCGTTCGTAGCGTCGAATGGTCGGCAAGGATACGCCGGACCGCCTGGCCAGCGTCTCCTGCTTCCATCCCTGCCGCAAGCGTTCGGCTCGAATGCGTCCAGCCAGCAGCCGGGCCACTTCGCCGGGCGTGTACAACTGGATTGGCGGGTTGGCCATATAGATTCCCCGAAAGTTACATATCATATTTTATCGTTTAAAGCATCGATTTGCAATTAACATATCATATATGATCGTTAGTTTCGGCATTCTGGCCGTTTGAAATTGGGGTGGCGGCGCGGATTCTACTGCGGCGCAGTTCCCCCCTCCCGACGTGAGCTAAATCCGGGCACAGACGACTTGGTCAGAGAGGCACCAGCGATGAGCGACTCAATAAAAAATTGAGCGAATTCGCTCGCCGGCTATAATGGGTATCGATCTGGTGAAATGACCGACGGCAACCTCGGCTCGCGATATCGAATTGAGAGGCCCAATGACTTCACCTGCCACAAGCCCGGCTGAAATGGTGCGAGAAATGCGCACTGGTTGGCTTACGCGGATTCCCGAAAAAGGCAACGGTTCAAATAACGGTGAGGTTGTTGCTGTGGTCATGGATTGGCCTGTGGGTGAGCAAATTGTGTCGGTACTCTCCTCCTCCGGGGGTGACGCGAGCCTTTACACGACCTCCACTTTTGGCATTATTGGCGGCGGTGGTCACGAGAGAGTCCGCGAGGCCGCCATTGCGTTTACTCGCTGCGCGGAGCACTTTCTAAGTATTACCGGACCCACCACCGCCTTTCCCTACCCGGACGGGCAGACACTGCGCTTTTACATGGTAACACCATCCGGGGTACGTACCGTTTCATTCCCTTTAATCGCGACCGAGCAAGCAGATTCTCCGGCGAGAGCTTTGTTCGCATACGGGCAGCAGGTCGTGACTGAATTGAGAAACATTACGCCAAACCAGAAATGACCCCGCACTCCCTCCGCGGCAGCCCGCAATGCCTTCTGCCACAAAGATGCGGCCAACGATTCATGTTTTGTGGTTTTCGCAATGTGCCGGCCTGGCATTGCCATTCCGCGGCTCGGCGATAGCATATGGTTTTGCTTGTGTTCGACGGAACTGTTGGTTCCGAATCCGGGCGTACAAAATTTGGGATAGTGGAAATCGTGCTTGAGGACCTTGCGGAATCGGGGAAGTCGGTGGCAGAGCTGGTGTAGCAGAGCAGCTCTCATAAACCATCTTATTTTATAGCACGGTTTGCTTGTTGCGAGAGCAGGCCGGATGGTGGGAATACCAATGACTGAAGGCTCGTTGTGGTGGTGCGAAGTTGACTCCCTTGTGGGGGAATGAGATTGATGCAGTTGATCACACTAATCGTGGCAATGGGCGTGGCCGCGGGGCTGCTGCGCTCCCCGTTTGTGAAAGGCTGGTGGGGAGAATTCCAGGTAAATGCGGCGCTCCGCCTGTTCTTGAGCCGAAAGAGGTACCATTTAATCAAAAATATTACCGTCCGATCGGATAACGGAACAACGCAGATCGATCACATCATTGTTTCAGCCTACGGATTATTTGTAATCGAGACAAAAAATATGAGCGGCTGGATTTTTGGTACAGACCGTGACTCGCAGTGGACACAGAAATTCCGGAGAAAATCGTTTCAATTTCAAAACCCGCTTCGACAAAATTTCAAACATGCGGCAGTGTTATCCGAGGTACTGGGTCTGCGACGGGGCGTAATCAAATCGGTTGTTGTATTTGTCGGAAGCGCCCGCTTTAAACGGCAGGTTCCGGCAAATGTAACGAATGTTGGCGGGTGCATCCGCTACATTGCCTCGTGCAGGGAGACGTTGCTGACCGATGGAGAAGTCCATCGTGTATTGGAATTGCTGAAATCCGTTCGACTTGACGCGAGTTTCCGTACGCACCGAGATCACGTGCGACTGCTCCGCAATCGGCTTTCAACGGATAAAAAAAATCACGCCCGCAAGCAAAAAATGTAAAAGCCCGTGATGTACCGCTTTCCCCGGGTTGCGGAGAAACAATGGTCCATTGCGTGGCACAAAACAGGCCCGAAGCAGGAAGCGGATTCTGGGGTGATCGAGGTTGTCGGGGGGCCGGGGTTACCGCTCCCTTACGGTCGCGGCTCGGATTTGGGAAACACACACAGCTTGGATATGGGAAACGCATGCGCCTCGGATTCGAGAAGCGCATTCGGATCGGGTGGTGGTGTGGGTCCGATGGAGGCGAGGTTTGAGGGGTGGTATGCGTTGACTTAAGGTGCGGCTGGGACCTGCGGGATGACAAAATCGGTGCGGTGAGTTATTCTCGTGGGTCTTGAGTTTACGTGTTTTCTAACAGGAGTTTGGAAATGTCTGATAATAATGTTCCACCGGTTCAACCGCCCGCAACCAACCCGCCAGCAGGTGAGGCCGCCGGCCAGCAGATGCAGTTGCAGATCCGTGAAGAAAAGATGAACACGGTATTCAGCAATATCTTCCGCTTAAGCGCAACGCAGGAAGATCTGTTTCTCGATTTTGCGGTCAATATGCAGCATCATGACAAGCCCAACACGGTGGTCATGGATGTTAACACCCGCGTGGCGATGAGCTTTTATGCCGCCAAGCGTCTGGCGCTGGGTTTAAGCCAGGCCGTGCAACGCTATGAACAGGTTTATGGTCCGATTCAGCTTGATCCGCGGCAACGCGGGGCGCGGTAAATAACGCCCGATGAGAAAGTAGCGGCCTGATGGATATGCAAGCTGCACAGTATGGAGCCCGATTGTGGCTTCAAACCGACGCCGCCTTTGGTCTGCGCGAAGTGCCGCTGGCATTGCCCAAACCAACGGTATCCAGCACGGGCAAAATTACCGGCAGACCGGTGCAGACGGCCACGGTGCCGGGGCGAAGTGCGTATCGGCCCGCGCCGCCAGTGGCTCCGCGGGCTGTGGCACCTCCGACACCACCATCGCCAGCGCGTGCGATGGCAACGCCGCCGGCGGAGTTTCGTCGGCCTGCGGCACATACATTGGCTGGCAGCCAGGGAGCTGATATTCCACGAACGGTAAAACTTCCACCGATTCCCGATGTGCCCATCGATGCCTTAGAAGCCATCAGCGATGCGGATAAGGCGTCATTGCTGGCGGAATTGCAGCAGCAGGTGATCGCGGCGCTGACGCCGCATCTTTCCGAAATTGCCACCAAAGTCGTTTTCGGTGATGGTGATCCGGCGGCCAAGCTGATGTTTGTCGGTGAGGGACCGGGCATTGAGGAAGACAGAACCGGCATTCCATTTGTGGGTCGCTCCGGCCAGCTTCTGGACAAGATGATTGTTGCCATGGGATTAAACCGGAAAACGGTGTACATCGGCAATGTGGTGAAGCTTCGCGCTGCGGAAGCTGATCCGGATACGGGCCGGTTGCGCGACCGCCCGCCCACGCCGGCGGAAGTGGCGTTGAACATTCCCTGGCTGCACCGGCAAATTGAAATTATCCGCCCCCGGGTAATTGTGACGCTCGGCGCGCCGGCACTAAAGTATCTCACCGGCACAACCGAGGGAATCAGCCGCCTGCGCGGGACATGGATGACCTATCGCGGGGTGCCGCTGATGCCGACATATCATCCGTCATTTCTGCTGCGGGCCTACACGCCGGAAAATCGCGCCAAGGTATGGGGAGATTTGCAGCAGGTCATGACCAAGCTGGGATTACCGCCGGCACAAACGAAATAGAACCGGCATATCCGGTCCGGCGGCTTCGCGCGGATTATCGATTCTTTTCCGTTGCGGCGGTGGCTGCAGGCTCCGGTTCCCAGCCGCCGCCAAGGGCCTTATACAATGCCACCAGATCGGTGGAGACGGCGGATTGGCTTTGTACCAGAGCATCCTGCGAGGCATACAGGGCCTGCTGGGCGGTCAGCACGTTAAGAAAATCAGTCAGGCCATTTTCATACAATTGCGTTGCGTACTTTACAGCATTCTGATTCTGCGCCACGGCCTGAAGCAGCAGCTTTTCATGAAGCTGTTCGCGGGTATACGCGGCCAGGGCGCTGTTGACATCATACAGTGCCTGCAGCACCGTCTGGCGATAATTCAAAAAGGCCTGAATCCGGATTGCCTTCTGCTGATTGATATTGGATTGCACCTGTCCCCAATTTAGAATTGACCAGGAAACGCCCGGCCCGATGCCATAGGTGAGGCTGTTGGCGTCAAACCATTTGGCGGCATCGGAAGCGGCGAAACCAAGATTGCCGTTGATGGTAAATTGCGGAAATAAATTTCCCTCCGCAACACCGACATTGGCCGTGGCGGCGGCATATTGTTCTTCAGCCTGACGGACATCGGGCCGGCGCAACAGCAATTGACCGGGAAGCCCGATGGGAACCACCGGCGGCACACCGGGAATGGCTTTGGGAACCGCCAATTGCTTTTCCAGCGCCTGCGGCGGCTGACCGAGCAGAATGGCGATGGCGTAAAACAGTTGCTTTTCCTGAATTCGTAATACGGGCAATTGGCCCGCGGTGGTAGCCAGTTGAGCTTCGGCCTGAGCCAAAGCCAGCGAAGTGCTGAGTCCCCCGCCGATCTGCTGTTTTAAAATCGCCGCGGTACTTTGCTGAGTTTTAAGATTGGCATAGGTAACCGCGATCTGACGCTGTACGCCGCGCAGGGTCATGTAATCATTGGCAAGTTCGCTTAACAAAGTAACCCACACGCCCCGCCGGTTCTCAATGGCCGCGCGATAATTGGCGTTTGCGGCCTGAATACCGCGGCGAATCTGACCGAAGAAATCCAATTCCCATGTGGCATCAAACCCGGCCTGATACAAGTCGCTTTCCGATGGCCCGAAGCTTCCACCGCTTCCAATATTTTTACTGGCTCTGCTGTGCTGGTAGGAACCAGTCGCATTGACAAAAGGCCCGAGGTTGGCGGCGGTGGCGTTACGAATTTCCCGTGCCGCGATGATCTGCTGGGTTGCTTCCTGCAGCGTAAGATTGCTGCGGGCGGCCTGTTGAACCAGCGCCGTGAGTTCGGGATCGTGGAAATTCTCCCACCACTGCGCCAGATGCGCTGGAGCATCGGTAACCGTGCTGATCGGTGCGGCCAGGCTGGCGCGAGCGGTGGTGGCGGGATGCGGGCGAGCGGAAGCGGCCCAGTCGGCGGGCATGGTGGTTTTCGGCTGGCGCACACTGGGACCGACCATGCACCCGCCAAGCAAAGCGCAACTTGATATCATGGCAACGGCCAGGGAAGTATGAAATCGCATGATGATTCTCCAATCGCACCATAATTATTCGTAGCGCAAAGCTTCAATGGGGTCGAGACGGGAAGCCTTCCAGGCCGGGTAATATCCAAATATCAGCCCCACCACCACCGATACAACAACCGATGCCACCATGGCCGGAACGGACAATTCAATGGGCCAATGCAGCGCCACTTTCACCGCACTGGAAAGCCCCTGGCCAAATAGTATTCCCAGCGCTCCGCCAAAGAGACACAGGACAATGGCCTCAAGAATAAACTGGCTTAAAATATCCGCGGGCCGGGCGCCAATGGCCATGCGCAGGCCGATTTCCCGCGTGCGTTCGGTAACGGAAACCAGCATGATATTCATAATGCCCACGCCGCCGACCATCAGGGAAATCAGCGCCACTCCGGTAAGCAGATTGGTCATTAACTGCGACGTGTGTCCCAGGGCATTGGAAATTTCGGTCATGTTTCGGATATTAAAGTCGTTGGGCTGGCCCCGCCGCAGATGATGCCGCTGCCGCAACAGCGCCACAACTTCCGCGGTGGCCTGCGGAATTTCGGCACCCGACGACACCGACACCAGAATCGCGTTAACATTGGGAAAACTCACCGGCTGGGGGAAATCCTGCTGCTGGGTTGCCGAGGGAACAGGATACAGATTCTGTGAGGTTTCCGGATACAACTGATCGGTGGAGAATGTGGATGCTGTCCCCGCGGCGCTCTGATTCTGATTCTGCAGCGCGGTGCCAGATACACGATATTTCATGGTGGTCCAGGGCATGACGATAATATCATCCTGATCCATCCCCATCATGTTGGCTCCCTTCTGGCTTAATACGCCGATAACCCGCAATGGCACGTGATTCACCAGAATGGTTTTGTCCAGAGGTTTTCCGCTGGGGAATAATTCCTTGACATCCGTTGCCCCCAGAATGCAGACCTGATTGGCGCCGTCCACCTCTTCGGTGCCGAAAGCGCGACCCTCGGCCAGCGACCAATTCCGGATTTTCAGGTAGGTCGGCGTGGTGCCCACCAAAAACTGCGGCACCCAGTTCAGGCTGCCGCGCACAACCTGCATCCGGCCGTTGACCACGGGGGCGACGCTGGAAACGGAGGGACATTCACGTTCAATAGCGGAGGCATCGGCGGAAGTCAGTGTGACCGAACTGCCCTCGCCGAAACTTACGCCCGAGCTTGCGGCCTGTCCCGGCAATATAATTAACTCATTGGCGCCCATGTCG
>JAKAYZ010000114.1 GCA_021816165.1 Planctomycetota bacterium
ATCTCGTGTTGCGCGTGCTGGACCGGTCCAACGTGTCATTGGATCTGGACAAGCTTGGAATGCGTGAGGATGATCTGCGGGTGTTCCGCCAGATGATCAGCAAACCCAACGGGATTGTGCTGGTCACCGGGCCGACGGGATCAGGCAAAACCACCACGCTTTACGCGGCTCTTAATGAACTCAACAGTGTGGAAGACAAGCTGATTACCACGGAAGATCCCGTGGAATATGACATTGACGGCATTGTGCAGGTCCAGATCCGTCCGGAATATGAACTGACTTTCGCCAAGTGCCTGCGGTCCATCCTGCGCCAGGACCCGGATATTATTCTCGTCGGTGAAATTCGCGACAAGGAAACGGCGGAAATCGCCACGCAGGCATCGCTGACCGGTCACCTGGTATTCAGCACGCTGCACACCAATGATGCGCCGTCATCCATCGCGCGTCTGCTGGACCTGGGGGTTGAGCCGTTCCTGATTACGGCCACACTGGAAGGCGTGCTGGCACAGCGTTTGTGCCGCAGAATCTGCACACGATGCAAGGAAGAATACAAGCCGACCGAAGAGCAGTTGTTTGAGCTTGAACTTACACCGGAGCATGTCAAAGGCAAGACATTTTTCCGCGGCCGGGGCTGCAATCAATGCAACAACACGGGCTATCGGGGCCGACTGGGCATCTGTGAAATAATGGTTCTGGATGACCAGATGCGTGAAATGATCATGCGGCACGAGTCCACCAATTTGCTGCGCAACGCGGCGAGACAGCGCGGCATGCGCTCCTTGCGGGAATCCGGACTCGCGGGCATTTATGAAGGCCTGACGACAATTGAAGAAGTCGTGAAGCAGACGATCACGGAAGACTAAGCGGAATCACGAATCCAAAACCCGCCGCTCCGCGGCGGCGATCCGGTGCTCAATACCCGGCCACGATGTTGCGTATCAGAAGGTTGCCGCACTGAATCGGCGCGGCGTGGCCGTCGCAATACAGCACATTTCCCGTGCCGGAATTCGGCGATGATGACATATGGCGGAATCGCAGGCCGGTGCCGAAAACGAAACCGGGGCCAAAATCGGTATTGTCCGTGGAATTTCCGGTCAAACCGTTCGGCGGGATATGGTAGTCGGGATTGTTGACATAAGGTGCGGCGAAACCGTCTTCCTGCCAGTCAAATATCGGCCAGGCGCTTCCCTGCGGCGAATATTGATTGGCATCTCCGACGGCCACAATCTGGGCGGGGCGGGGAATGGTGGCAAGTTTCTGCACGGGCCACCAGTCCGGTGAATTCATATTCGGACTGCCGGTGGTAAACGGATCATACTTGAATACGTTTGGATTGGCGGCGTAGGTGATGTCCCACGGATCGTCAATGGGATTAACACTTGCCGGACAGATGAACATGCCGGCAAACGCTTTCTGGGAAGTGCTTGGCGGCGGCCAGGTGCCGGGCTGGCCGCTTTCGTAGTAGTTAAACAACGATGCATACCAGTCGTTGCCGGTGTTCCCGCCCGGATCATAACCAAAAGGCATGGTGTCCTGATAGCTTGCCGCGTACTCACTGAGCACCTGCCCGATGGACCTTAGATTGCTCAGGCACTGGGTACTCTGGGTAAGCTGGCGCGCCATGCCAAGTGCCGGCAAAAGAATTGATATCAGCAAAGCGATGATGCTGATGACGACCAGCATTTCGATGAGGGTAAAAGCGGAAGGTTTGGTCCCTTCGGCGAGGGATCGACATCGCAACATAAGATCACCTGTCTAGTCATCTCAGATGTTCCCTCAGCCACCATCATCGGCAGCATGCCAACCGGCCTTGACACAATCGAGCGTTTCATCGCGAAATTTTTCAACGTCCGGCGCGCACCGGAAGAATTGACGATGGCATGATATATTCTGGGACTTTTACGCCTGAAGACAGGATGCCGCCGGAATGGCGGTTGTGATATGGTTCCTTGAAATTCACGGAAAATCAGCAGGAAATGGGTTGCGGCAAATGGCGATGGCAGATGAACAGCCGTGACGGAAATTTGAAAACTCGTCGCAAAAAAAGGCCCCGCGGATTTGTGAAATCCACGGGGCCACGCATTGTCCTGCCGGGCCGGTTGAGCCGTTAAGGAGGGAGGTAGGGACTTTGGCGCTTAGGCTCAGTGGGGAGGACGACGTCTCATTTGACGGCCCTGATGCAGGGTAATAGTTCCAACGCTGGCATCCTGGCCGACGCTGACGGTAATGGGATGGCGCGACCGGCCGAAGCCGACGCCCCGATCCATGGCCATTACCCGATAAGCGCCGACCGGCGCATTATTTACCGTAAAGGTTCCATCGTCTGCAGTGCGCGTTACACCGAACGTCATATGATGCCAGATCGTCTGGCCGGGCTGCGGCTGTTGCGGGCGATGACGGCGACCATTGCGGCCGCCGGCCATCCACTTGGGAACCATCATCAGACGGACTGTGGCGCCGCCAACGGGATTTCCACTGGAATCGACCACTTTTCCGGTGATAGTACCGGTGGCTGCGGGAGCCGCGGCATTCGCCGTCTGTGCAATGGCGGGTCGCTGTGTCGCAAGACCGACGCCAATCGTTAGAACAACGGCCAACAGAACCGGTGGAAGATACGATAACTTTTTCATGGCGTTCTCCTGTATTGTGCCATTCCTGAACGGGGGAAAGCTCCCCGCAACCACCGAATTTGACACCACGTCAAACGGGTTGCAATGAGAGGCCAAACGACGGAGAAACAGGAAAGTTACACCGGTCGATGAACGGAATGAACTGCTGATACCCGCAACAAAAAACTCGATCGCGCCGACTTTCACGATGGATGAATGCCGGTAGAATGGTCCCGATGGCCAAAAACATACAAAATCGGATCATTTACCCGAAATGGATAATTTTTCTATTATTGGCCGCGATCTCCGGTTGCAGTCGCATGGAATCGCAACCCATCTGGCCGTCTGGCTTTACGCAAGTGGACCGGACTTCGCTGGCGGAGCACCTGCCGACGACAGCCCCATGGCGCGATGCCGACAAACCGGGTACGATTATTATTGCTGGTCATTATCGCATTTATACCACCATTCGTAATCCGATTGAGCAGGCTTTGTGCGCACGCGTCGTGGAAGCCGCGTGGAAGCGATTTAAGCGAATGGTACCTGCCGCACACATAAATTCACCGCTTATCGGTTATATTTTTCGCAATCGGCGAGAATGGGTTGCGCATGTAAAAGCCACGGCAGGCAGCCTGGCCGGCGTATATATGCGTATTGAAGAGGGTGGGTATGAGCAGGGCGGGCAGTTCGCTATCTGGCGGTCGGGTGTGAATGAAATGCTGTCCGTTCTGGCACACGAATGCTGGCACCAATTAAGCTACCGCACGCTTAAAAACCATTTGCCGGCCTGGCTGGATGAGGGGCTGGCGACCCAAAATGAAACCTTCATCTGGCGGCACGGCAGACCGGTATTTACACCATGGCAAAACCAAGCCCGGTGGTCTGCACTGCGAGCAACCTATGACCAGCGCGAGTTGATACCGCTGCACACGCTGGTGAGTACGCAGGCCGGAAGCGTGATCATGCAGCGAGCGGCGGTGGTGCGGGCCTATTACGCGGAGGTGTGGTCGTTCATGCTGTTTTTAAAGCATAGCCGCTACCGGAACAGGCTGCTGGCGGTTTTGCGCCGCGCACAGCGGGGTACGCTGAACAAACTGCTTTCCGGCGCCGGTTTATCCCCGCAGGATATAACCCTGCAGACAGTCCGCTGGAATTCAATTGCCGGTCCGGTATTTTTGCGCGACTGCATATCGCATCATCCGGCGATTCTGCAGAAGCGGTATCTTGCCTTTGTGCGAAAATTATTATCCGCATGGCCGACAACACGAATGCGGACAACGGCTCCACAAGCATCGCCGTAATCGACGGCCCATGCCGCACTTTCACAATAGGATAGAAAATGCCCTGGATTATTTTTCTCATCTTGCTTGGCTCGGTAATGGTCGCCAATGCTTTGCTGGGCTTTGAGCGCCGCCGTTCCATGACCGGGCGACGGGCGATCCTGCTGTGTCTTATACCCATGGCGGCGGCACTGTTGTACGGGGGCTGGCTGGCGGTACAGAAATCCGCGCGCGGGCACGCCGATCTTGGGCCGCAGCCATTTCTCACCTATTCCACCGGCTACCTGCTGGAATTGGGGCTGAGTGCGGACAATGTACTGATGTATATGGTGCTCCTGCGACGGTTCAACACCCCGCCGGAGCTGCAGGGTTTTGTAATGTTCTGGGGCATTCTTTTGGCGCTGGTGCTGCGAACGGTACTGATATGCAGCGGTCTGGCGGTGGTCCTGCGGATTCCGGCAATGCTTTATCTGATGGGCGGACTGCTGCTGGCGGCGTCCATCGCCATGCTTCTGGAAAAATCGGAGGACAAGGGCGACGAGGGACGCACGGCCCGCTGGTTGCGGAAGATCATGCCGTTTCATGACCGGTACGTCGGTCGCAGAATACTGATCGTGGAAAACGGCCGGCGCAAGGCCACCCCCCTGCTGCTGGTATTGCTGCTGGTAGGATTCATTGATGTGCTATTCGCGCTGGATTCCATTCCGGCGATTTTCGGGATCACGCGGGTTCCGATAATCGTCATGTCGAGCAATCTATTTGCCGTCATTGCATTGCAATGGATCTATTTTGCGATTGTGCCTTTGATGCAACGGCTTGTTTATCTTAAGCCGGCCCTGGCGATTATTCTGTTCGGCCTGGGAATAAAGATGCTGCTGCCGTTGCTGCGCCACGCAGGCTACCACGGTCCGGTGCGGGTTTCGACAACCTGGACGCTGGCTATGATCGGCACGGTGCTGGGCATCGCGGCGGCCGCATCAATTATGCGGCCTCGGACGAAAAACGAATAACGGCAATGGCCGGCCGTGCGGACAAACGCCCGCCGGTTTCAGGTTTTGGCCTTATCGGTATCTTTAGCCTGCTGCGCCTTGAAGCGAAGCTGTGCGTCAATGAAGCCCTGAATATCGCCGTCCAGCACGCGATCCGGTTGAAATACTTCATAACCGTTGCGATGATCTTTTACCCGACGATCATCCAGCACGTAGCTGCGAATTTGCGAGCCGAAGGCGATATCACCCTTTTCGCCGTAGAGACGGGCAAGTTCCGCATCACGTTTGGCTTCTTCAAGTTTCAGCAATTTGGACTTGATCAGGTCCAGTGCCAAGGCGCGATTCTGTACCTGGGAACGTTCGGAGGTGCAGACCACCTGCAAGCCGGTTGGCTTGTGGGTGATGCGAATAGCCGAGGCGACCTTATTGACGTTTTGCCCGCCGGGGCCGCTGGCCCGGACAAACGCAATAATTTCCAGATCCGCATCGGGAATTTCCATCGCGACGCCGGCATTGGCGAAAATGGGTGTCACATCCAGACTGGCAAAACTTGTATGGCGACGCGCGTTGGCATCGTACGGGCTGATGCGCACCAGGCGGTGTACGCCAACCTCGCAATTCATGGTTCCCGTCGCATGTTGCCCTTTGACCAGCAGCGTAATGCTGCGAATACCGGCCTGTTCGCCATCCTGCCGGTCAACCTCGCTTACATCCCAGCCGCGCCGCTCAAAATACCGCAGGTACATGCGCAAAAGCATGGAAGCCCAGTCACAGGCTTCCGTGCCGCCGGCGCCGGCGTGAATCTGAATGTAGCAATCGCTTAAATCGTGCGCGCCGTTAAACAGGGCAAGCAACTCAACCTGCTGATATGCCGCTTCCTGCCGGGCGAGTTCCGTGTCAGCTTCCTCCAGCAGGGCGGCATCGTCGGCCTCCGTGCCCAATTCCACCATGACGCGAATATCTTCCAGCGCTTTTTCCACAAGAACAAACGGTTCCAGCAGGGTGTTTATAGCCTTAAGCTCCGCAATGACGCGTTGGGCTTCCGCCGGATGATCCCAGAAATCCTCCGCATTAATTCGCTGTTCAAGTTGCGCCTTGATGCGTTTTTTTGCAGGAACGTCAAAGGGAGTCGCGAATGGTTTTTGTTCGCGCCTCCAGGGAGGCCAAGCTGGCCTCCAAATTATCTCTTACCATAAAGCAAGCTCCTTACCCGCGTATGGTATCCGCGAAGGAGCAAACCGCCAAGACGGTGAATGGGGTCGCCGACTGAATTAAGAAGCAGGCCGCCCGAATGGCCCGGGCCGGAATCTTTGGCGGTAGAAATACTCCCCAACAATTGGGCACGCTGCTAGGGTAGTTTTTGCTCTGGTTTACGGAGTGGTGTTATGTCGGTAAAACGTCGTCGGTTTACGGATGGATATTGTTCCTCGTGCGTTCTCCGGGTCTGCTTTTGTTCTTCGTCCACAGTAATTATAAAGCGTATCTTTTCTGGGCAGGCGTCAACTGGGTGAATCACTGCCTGTTGAACACCGTTGCACTGCTGACATATCTTTCTTTTCATCGGTAATTCCGCAAACAACTGGCCGGACCGGATCACCACAGCGGCATTTCCCAACTGACTTGGCGTTATTGCTATTCAATCATTTGGAGGTGTCCGTTGCGCATTCGCATTATCGAGCATTTGCTGCTCTTGACCAAGGATAGCGTGTTCCTTCCAGTAGACCCAATCAACAGCCAAACCTCCCAATCTGGCGAATATTCCGGCACCCCAAAGACCACTCGTGCCCGCCGGGGCCACGTCAGGCTCCCAGAGCGGGCCTCGCCACGGGCGACGGCCTGACGACAGGCCCGGTTCCTACCGACAACCGGCCGGATCCACATTCCCCGCCGGATTGCCCATCGCCTGTCCATCGGCCGCCCGCAGGACGATCCGTGCCCGCAGCGCGATCTTCTGCGGTGTGGCTCCACTGGATTCCAGATGCTCCAATCGCATCCGCTGATTCTGATCACATGAGAGT
>JAKAYZ010000115.1 GCA_021816165.1 Planctomycetota bacterium
CACCTTGCCCAGAGCCTGCATGGTCAAATAAAAAACCAGTTCAAAATGGGGTACCAGCCCGGTCAGCGGTTGCCGGTTCAGTGCGGCGATGAAACGATCCCGCGGTTCGAGCATCTCGGGTTGGCTAGGTTGTGCTGGTGGGGTGGTCATGGTTTCTCCAGGCGATTGCCCGGGCGGAACACCGTGGTTCCAGCCGGGCGACTCTGGCATCATTATCCATACAGTTGAGCAGGGATGGCAATAGGAAAATTACATCAACTGGTGGTAAAAGTGCACCACTATCTGGTCTCCCGGCCCCGATGCTGTGGCATGAGTCCAGGCGGTGAAGGCAGCGCCCGACACGCCAATGATTGAACTTGGTAACAATTCGGCCAGGGCACAGCAGAGTGCACGGTTATTCGGTTACATCCAGCTTCAGTGGTTTGCCCGCCGGACGAGTCATGTTGCGGACGCTGATCTGGCCGGCCAGGGTTTGCACAATGGACACCAACCGCTTTTGGCTGGTGCCGGTGGTTGCGAAATTGGCGAAGGGGTCGCCACTGTCCGACAACGTGCGGATGCTCATGTCAATCGGCAATTCACCCAGAAAAGGCAAGCCCATGGTTGTGGCCATGTTCCGGGCACCGCCGCGGCCGAAAATGTCGTATTCCGTCCCATGTTCACATACAAAGTAGCTCATATTTTCCACTACACCCAGGATGGACACACCGAGTTGCTGAAACATGCGCACGGCCCGGCGGGCATCCATCAGGGCGACTTCCTGCGGCGTGGCCACAATCACCGCGCCGGTGAGCGGAATGGACTGCGCCAGAGTCAGCGACACATCGCCTGTTCCGGGCGGCAAATCCACCACCAGATAATCCAGATCGCCCCAGTCCACCTGCTCCAGAAATTGCTTGATTACGCCATGCACCATCGGCCCGCGCCAGATGAGCGCCTTTTCCTGTGGCACAATGAACCCTATGGACATAACCTTGATGCGATGTTCCTTGGGCCCGATTTCAAACGGTACGATTTTTTCACCGCGCAAGGATGGATTTTCAATGGCCAGGCCGGTCATGGTGGGAATGGATGGACCATATACGTCGCCGTCCAGCAAGCCCACGCGGGCACCTTGCAGGGCCAGCCCCACCGCCAAATTCACCGCCACAGTGCTTTTGCCCACCCCGCCCTTGCCCGCACCAACGGCGACGATATTGAGCACGCCCGGCAGGATGTTTTTTTGCTCAGTCATGCTTCTGACTTTAGCACTCAGGTTCACGGCCACGGTAGCAACACCGGGAACTTGCTTCAACGCCGCAATCACCGAACTGCGGATATTTTCCTTCAGCGGACAGGCCGGGGTGGTCAGCTCCACATCGACCTTTACGGCCCCCTGGCATATCTGGACATCCTTGACCATGTTGAGGGTGACGATGTCCTTGAAAAGCTCCGGATCCTCCACGCTTCGCAGGGCCTGGATAATGTCTTCGCGGGTCACGGTCATAATGGAAACCACCTCTCTTTTACGATGCGTAACTGTGCAGGCCCACCAGGAAAAAATTAACGCCGATCCAGTTGAACATCATAGCGGCAAACCCAAAAACCGAAAGCCACGCCGTCCAGTCGGGACGGTACTTGGGGGTCACAAAGCGCAGGTGCACGATGATCAGAAAAATAATCCATGTCAGCAGGGAAAACGTTTCTTTGGGATCCCATTCCCAGGGCCGCCCCCAACTGTAATCAGCCCATACGGCTCCGAGAATAATTCCGGTACCTAAAAACCAGAACGCCATCTGCAGGATCACGATGTTGGCGGAATCCAGTTGCAGCAGAAATTTGCGACGGGCCAGTTCCAGCGCGGACCCACCATCGCTGCCACCATCTGTTGCACCGCCGCCCGCAATACCGGCCCCTCCCCCGGAGCCGGCCCCGGCCAATGCCAGGGACGCAGCCGGACCACTGACCGGATGCAGATGATAAAACAGCTTGGTGCCCAGGTAAGTCATACCCATGCAGAAGCTGGCGGCTATCAGGGCGTAGGAACTGATAATGACATTCACGTGGATGTACAGCCAATACGTATTAAGAACGCCATCCACCTTACCGATATTGGCCCCGATATGGTCTCCCAGTACAAAGGGTACCACAAAGCAGGCCGTCATCGCCAGAAAACCCACAAAACTCATGGCCATGCCGAAGAGGCTGTTCTTTTTCCAAAGCTCCAGAAACCACCCGATGACACAGCCCACAAAGGCTGAGCCTAGAACGCTTTCAAATTCATTTTGTATGGGAATTCTGCCCGCCAGCCACCATCGTGTTCCCATGAAGGCCGCCTGCGTCAGCACCGCCATGGTGAAAAAGACCATCGCCGGCCGGCGCATCGCCGGCACACCGCCGACCGCGGCAATCAGAAAAAATGTCAGCGACAGAAAATACAATATCACCCCAACGATGGTGCCGTCGGAAAAATAGTCGTACCAGTATTCCACATGGCGTTTGAGTGGCGGTGGGTAGGCCGCGGGGTTAATTTGGGGCAAAATGGCCGCCAGACGGGCTATGCCCGCATTGGCCTGGGAGGCCTTGTTGGCCCGCCAGCCATTGACCAATTCGGCCATGCCCAGAACCACCTGCAAAGATTTGCTGCGGGTATAACCGGCGATAGGCTTGAGCTTGGCCAGTTGCGGCAAGGCTTTCACGGCCATGCTGCCGGTATTGGGGGCCAGTTCCAGCGGTTCGTGCCAGGTACCGCTGGTTTGCGGCGGTGGGGGGGGCACAATGCGCAGTGATGAGCTTAGATTCTGGAACGTGCTGTCCGCCTGATAAAGCTGCGCCAGCGAGGAATTCAAAATGGCATTGGAGCTTAGCCGGTTGAGCAGGCTTTGTACGGCTGGCTCAGCTAGAAAAGCGGGGCTGACCGTGCCTTGCTCCAGCAGGCGCTTTTTGGCGGCCTTGCCTTGTACCAGCTTCATGAGCCGCTCACGGATCGGCACCGTTTCCACAAAAATAAAATTGCGATACATCCACACCTCCGGACGAAAGGCCATGTCCAGAGCTGTATAGAGCGGGTTTTGTCCGTTGATCGAATCATATCCGCAGATGGTATGCAGGCTTTCTTGAGCCCACGTGTCCATAATTTTCAACTGATCGCTGTTTTGAATGCTCAGCAGTCCCAGGGGGGCTAGTTTGATTGCTTTTTTAAATTGCGACCGATTCTGGTCCAACAATTTCTGGGTGAGGGCCATCCTTTGCCAGTCCGGTGTCGGATTTACTGCCGGCGAATCCGGACCGATGAGCGGGTGGCCCGGTGGCAGCGCCTTGGGCGAGCCTTGGTCCACCATCACCACGCCGTGAACCAGCGGCGAGATCAAAGCCATCAGGATGGCCATGAGCAACATGCCCATAAGCCAGCGGAAAGGCATGGCCGTTCTCCCCTGATTGCGCAAGGTTTTCGGGAATTGATTCAAAAATTGCATGATTGGAACCTCCAAGTTCACTGCCAACATCTCGTGTGCTTGCACCCCCAGCTATCCCGGGCGGTCCGTCCCTTCAGGCGGTGACCTGGGCCGCCTTTTGGGCCGCATAAGCCGCGAACTGCCGCTTTTTTATATTAAGCAATACCGGCTTGACATAAAAGGCATAGCCGATGCCGCTGACAATCAGCAGCACGCCAGTGAGCATGGCATAAAAGCCGTGCGTGTTGCCCACGCCTAGAACCGTGAACGGCTCACCATTGGCCTTACGGCCAAAACGGGCTTGAAAAAAGGATAACCCCATGGCCCGCTGCGGGTGATTCAAATGAATGGTGGCAATGTGTGATCGCCCCGTCTTCAGGTTGGTCATACGCACTTTGCTGATGAAGTCTTCCGGAAAATTTTTGCCGCCGTGGTAAAACACCTCTCGACAGCTAAGCAAAGTCAGCGCCACCGGCAGCGGGCGGGCCATTTGGGAAAAACTCAGGGCCAGTGTTCCGGCTCCCGGTACCGCTACTTTCGTCGGGGGTAAGTCGCCGGTCAGGCCGAATTGCTCAAAAGGGGCGAAGACATCACGGTCCTTCCACTTCCCATCGGTCAGGCTTAATTGCAGCACCGCGCGATTCATGGTGTCTTCAATTTTAGGCCGACGATCAGTCGCTGGAATGGTGTACGGGCGGTATCGGGCATCGGCCAGACGCAAAATCGAAAATCCCAGATGGATGCCGCCAATAACCACCGGAACCGGTTGGCCGATGGTTAAGGCGTGGATGGCCACACTGCCGGTGTGGTGCCGGTGAATCAACGTGAATTTTCCGGTCTTACCCTCCACCATCCAGAACTGGCTGTGGCGGGCATCTTCATAGCGGATGTGAATGTTATGATCCACACGGCCCGGCACCAGCTTCCGCTGCCCGTGGACAAAAATAAAGTCCGGCGTGCGGGTCGGATAGCGGAACAGGGCCACACGCTGAAATTTGAATACCCCGGTCTTACGCTTCCGCGTTATCGCCAGCATGTACCCCTGGCTTTGCGCCCCCTGATAACCCTTGGATAACATGGGCATATCAATGGGATCCAGCGGTGTAATGGTATAGCCGGCCCTTTTGATGACAATGGGCACGTTACGATGAATCACGTATACCCGGCGGAAATGGGCTGCGGGGATATTCACAATTAAGGCCTGATCACCATGAAAGCTGGTCGATATATCGCGCAGACGCCGCGCCGACGGGTGATACAGGTATTCCACGCCAAAGGGCGAATTGGTGTCCAGCACGCGATTGGCCGGGCTGGTGGCCACCAGCCAGCGTCCCCCGCTGTGGCCGGAAATACTCAAGTTGAACAACACCGCGGGACGGCGTGGAGCCACTCCGGCTTTTCGCGGCATGGGCATTGCCCGCAGCACCGCATACGGATAATAACCAATAACCTTGAGTTTCACCTGCCGCAGCGCCGGATTGATTGTGGCCAGTTGCACTGGGGGAATCACAATGTCCAATGGATTATGGTGGCCGGGAGATCGTTGATCGAATATCGGCAGCGATTTCAGCGGAATCATCACGTGATCCGGAGTTCCGGCGGGGTTTGGTCCCTGCACGTATAAGGCTCGATCCGTGTTGTCATAAAAAGTTTTCACGGTCTGATGCAAAAATATCCGCGTCATCCCTTCGCGTTTCATGCCGAAGTAAAAAAAGCATCCGATGATGAGGGTTATAATGCCCACATGCACCATCCACACCCCAAGTTTGAATATGTTCAAGGGAATTTTCCGCAGGGTCACAACCGCCAGCGTAAGAATCAGCAGCACCATCAAAATGACCATGGGCCATGCGTCAAAAAACTCCATCGTTGTGACGTCAAAATACGCCCGTAACTGCGGCAAACCGGAACCCAGGCCGATATAAACCGCCGTGAGTCCCAGCCAGATCAGTCCCATTATCACCGAACTGAAAAAGCGAACGATGTAGCGCAGTGGTCCACGGCCGTTGGCCAGCCGATCCAGGAAGCGTCCGATGGCTGCCGGGACTTTCCCGACTTTGGCCACAAGCTGCTCCGCCAGCCAAGGCTTTGGCGCTGCCGCACCGGCCGCATTTGCCGACAGCCGTTGGCCAATCGGACCTTGCGCGTCGTGAGGTTCAAAAGAGGTGTTCATTGCAGATCAAACAAAAATTTCAACACCAAGCCGGAAGCACCAAGCACCGGCTATGGTTTTTCAGCTTCCTGATACGCCCAAAGCCATTGTAACGACCTTTGGCTGGACTGTCTTGTGAAAAAAATCACAAATTAGGTCAACATGCCCACCGCGTTGGCATACCCCCCAATTATACGCCCTGGAGTCGGCCTGGGTTTGGTGTCAAACGTATTTACCCCGGCCGCGCTGTAACCGCCCGCGTTTCTCAAATTCGCCGCAGCTTCGTCACCCGCCCGTATGGCAACCATTCCACAATGTACAAATTGCCGTGGCGATCCCACGTGGAGCCGTGCGGGCAGCAGAAATGGCCGGGAACCAGTTCATTTTGCGGTACGCCGTTGTTGGCCCGTTGTTTGAGATTGGGGTTGTCTCCAAGGTGAACGGCAACATTGTTATTTTTATCGAGAATGGTGACGCGCCCCAGCAAATCAGGAATGGCTAGAAATTCTCGGTATTGGCTGAATTGGCACGGCAGCCGGAGTTTGCCAGTGCCGTCGTTATCCTGTTCCGGCTTGGCATTGGTAACCAGATGATCCAGCTTGCCGTCCAGGGTGAAATATTGCAGGCGGTGATGGGCGCGATCGGCCACCACAATCATGGGGTGATTCGGCGTGCGGGTATCGCAGAAAATGCCATGCGGGCAGCTTTCTTGGTCCGGCCCGTCGCCATTGCCGCCAAAAGTTTGCAGCAATTTACCATGAATGTCATACCGGCAGATGTACCCCAGCCCGTAGCCGTCGGTGATATAGAAATCGCCGTTAGGCCCAAATGCGGTGTACGTCGGTGAATAAGGTTTGGCATCCGGGTAACAGGGCTGACCGGCCGAGTTACGGGCCTGCGCCGGGTATCCAAGTTCCATCACAATTTCGCCTTGCAGCGTGGTCTTGAATGTTTTGTTCTTTCCAGTGGGGGCCAGATAAAGGAATTCATGGCCGTTTTCGCAGCGTAGATCCATGCCGTGTGCGGTGCCGCGGAAGGTGTCTCCACCCCAGGCCTCAATAAATCGTCCATCTTTCGGATCAAACACCGCTGTGGAATTGGGTCCATTGTGGTGAATGAAAATCCGGCCATCCGCCGCTTCCTGCACGGAATGGGTGTCGCCAAAGCTCATTCCGGCCGGCAATTTGGCCCAATTGTCGATCCATTCAAACCGCAGATCCCCTTGCCCCACAATCAGCGGTTTACCAGCGGCATTGTGGCTGGTCTGTACTGAAGGGGTTTTCTCAACTTGGG
>JAKAYZ010000116.1 GCA_021816165.1 Planctomycetota bacterium
TGTTGGCCGGGAACACAGCAAAATAAAGGGAGATAACACTATCTGGACATAAAAACGGGGACACAGGCTGCCATAAACGTCAACTTATCAACATATTACCAACAGACCGGAAGACAGCCCTTCGGTGCCCCCGGTTGCCACGCAATGCAGCACTGATTGACTGGGCCGACTTTGCCCAACGACATCGATGGTCTATCTATCACATTTAACAGCCGAGGATGCCCGCTGTTGCGTGGATGGAGTCTACCGACATCCCCCACCTTTATCGTGTTTGACTTTTGTAGAAGAGCGTCGGAGAGGATTATAAAACCAATATAACAAAATAAAGAACATCGCACCGGGCTCGCCGGGTGTTTGTACGCATGCAAAACCCATCACCGTGTATTGCGGTCTATCCGCCATGAGCCAATGCATCAACCATCGGCAAGCCGGTGGCTATTTACTGGAGTATCGCCGTTGCAGGGACCCGTGGCCGAATGTTTCCTCGGTCTGCTTTCTCAATGCTCCTTTTGCCACCACTCTCGAGGCGGGAATATTCGCAACCAGACTGGTTACACAAAAACCCACTGAATTTATTCGGCGGGTTACAATCATGGAATGAACGGAGATTTCGCCCCATTGCATTCGCCGCCAATGGACGCTCACATCCGCGAACTCATTGGCTTGGCAGTGACCGAAGATATCGGGCAAGGTACCGGGCCGGGAGGCGACCCGACGACAGAACTTTCCATCGACCCGCATTGGCACGCAAGCGCCTATTTGGTGCCGCGTGAGGACGGCGTGCTGGCCGGTTCGTTTTTAATACCGGAAATATTGGGGCATTATTCTAAAGAACTCATATATAAACCGCTGATGTCGGACGGCCAGAAGGTATCGGCGGGATGCAGGGTGGGGGCGATATCCGGCCCGGTGCAGCGGATGCTTAGCGCCGAGCGCGTGGTGCTGAATTTTTTCTCGCGCCTCTCCGGCATTGCCACGTTAACGCGGGCATATGTCGACTGTGCCGCGCGCCATTCAACCATACCGGGAACGCCCGCCATCTGCGACACCCGCAAGACGACGCCGGGGTTTCGAGTATTGGAAAAATATGCGGTCCGCTGCGGGGGAGGCGTCAACCATCGGATGGCGCTTTTCGACGGTGTAATGCTTAAAGATAATCACCTTGTGGCACTGGCCCGCCGATTTCCGACCCCCATGCCTTTGGCTGACGTGGTGCGGCATCTGCGCCAGGCGCTGCCGCCCAACATGCCGATGTGGCTGGAGATTGATTCGCTGGAACAACTGGCCGATGCCATTATCGGCGGCCCGGATTTTATTTTGCTGGACAATATGTCCCCCAAAGAGGTGCGGCGGGCCGTGCAGGAACGGGATCGGCTCTCTGCCAATCGGCAACCGCGGCTCGAGGCCTCCGGTGGTATCAATCTGGAAAACCTGCCCGACTATGCCCGTACCGGGGTGGACCGTATCAGTGTTGGTGCCATCACGCACTCTGCTCCCATATTAGATATTGGCCTTGACGTGGATGACGGCAAACCATGAATCCTTCACGCCATGCACTCGATCAGCATTTTGCCGAACCGCCATGGGCGATGTTTCAGACTCTTTTGGAGGATGAAACGCGTCGTCGGCACATTTTTCCCAGGCTGCAGGTGCTTGCTTATGAAAGCATCAAAAGCACCAACGACATCTGCATGGGGATGGCTCAGAAGGGTGACAGAGGGCCGCTGGTGGTTCTGGCCAACCATCAGTCGGCGGGCCGGGGACGGCAGGGCAGCCAATGGAACTCGGCGGCGAATTGCAATTTGTTATTAAGTTTACTCCTGGAGATATCCGGTGCCGGGCATGATCTTCTGGCGTTGGCGGTTTCGTTGGCGGCTGTTGATGCCATTGAGCGTACCGCACAAAGTTTGCCGATGGAGTGCCGCGTCAAATGGCCCAACGACATCCTGCTGGCGGGTCGTAAGGTGGCGGGAATACTAATTGAAAAGCCTGCGGCCACCGGGTCGGATTTGGCGGTGATCGGCATTGGAATAAATGTAAACCAGTCGAGTTTTCCTCCAGAACTTGCGCAGCAGGCGGTATCATTGGCCATGGCGTGCGGTGGCGAGGTATCGCGGTTGACGCTGGCTACGGAATTGCTGGCCGGTTTGCAGCGTTGGCTTTCCCCGCTGCCGGACAAAAATCTCGTCGCCGCCCAATGGAAGGCACGGTGCGACATGTTGGGGCAAAGGGTTTCGGTGGAGTGCGGGGGTACGTTGATCCACGGCCTTGTGGCGGATGTTGATCCATTTGATGGGTTGGTTTTACGTCAGGACAATGGGGTTTTGCGGGTGTGCCATGCTGCAACAAGTCGAACGGTGCGCTGCGCACCAGCGACTTGACAGAATTTTTGAGGTAACATTTCCAACTGGTGTTGATGCGTTTGCAGAAGGATCGGCAATGAAATTTAAGACGCTTTCGATTGGTTTGGCCATTATGGCTACGGTGGTGATGGGTTTGCTGACGGGATGCAGCAGCGATAATCAGCCGGTGCGGTCATCTCCTTTTGCCCAAGCCTACAAGCGGGGCCAGATTTATGTGGTGCAACGGCCTCTGTTGATATGGTCGCGCCCGACGCATGGCAAAGGGCTTTTTCATCCACTGCCCGCCAGCCGCTGGGCGAATTACTATCTCGATTTTCCGGGTGATTTGCCCTTCGATCCTCCGACCATTGCCGATTGGGCCAAGCATCCTGGAGCCTATTCGGTGCGGATTAAGGGCATTGTTAAGCCGGGTGTGAAGATTCAAGCCCTGTTTCTGGGTACCAGCAACAAGTCGCTGGCGGCGGGCAGTTACGCGTATTTTGAAATTCTCACGGGTTCCTTTGCAGGGTTTGTCGTCGATGGATCACTGGTTTCAGAGGTGGGCCGACCCAATGGCTTTGCACCCCATATGGACCCGCGCTTTTTGAAGCCGGTGCAGTAGGGCACCAACCGGCGGCTTGCACTACGGTACGCCCCATGTCGCGGTAAACCGCCGAGGCCAAGTGGGCTTTGCATGAATCTTCATGCCGACTTGGCGTTCCGCCTCGGCTCTGCGCCTTCACCCCTTTATTGGGCCATTGGTGGCCCATTGTGATCATGGTGAGTACCTGCCAGGCACCTATCGTCCCTGTGGAAAGCCAGTGGATAACCTGTCGCTGGCGCGTCGATTAACCTTTGAGCCAGTTTTTGTTACGCTTCTGGTAATCGCGGATCCGCCGCAAACTGGAAGGAGCCATTATGGAAGTTAGAACCAGTCGCGCCCGCCCCATGGAGAGCGGCAAGGCAATACAGGAATTGGACCGCATACCCCCGCACGATCCAGACGCCGAGGCGTCGTTGCTTGGATCGATGCTGATTGACCCCCAGGTGGTTGGGGACGTCTGCATGATTATTGACAAGCCGGATGTGTTTTTCTCTCGCCAGAACCAAATTGTATTCCAGGCAATTCTGGCCCTGTTTGAGATGAACACAGGCATTGATGCGGTCACGCTGCTGGATCAAATTGCTAAAAACGGTGTGATGGAGCAGGTCAGCACGGAATATATCCAATCGCTGATTGATACGGTTCCATCGGCCGCCAATGCGGCGTATTACGCGCGGATTGTCCGGGATAAAGCCCTGCTACGGCAGTTAATATCGGTTTGCACCAGCACGCTTGCTGACTGCTACCAGGCAGCCGATGAAGCCAAACTGATTCTTGACCGCGGAGAAAAGCGCGTTTTTGATCTGGCGCAGCAGAAAATCAGCGGCAATGCCGCGGCGCTTTCAGATGTTTTGCAGGAAACATTTGAAATGCTTGACCGTCACACGGGAGAGCATTTGACCGGCGTTGGTTCGGGGTATGTTGAACTCGACAACCTCACCTGCGGCTTTCAGCGCGGCGAAATGATCATCATTGCAGCGCGGCCCAGCGTGGGCAAAACCGCGCTGGCGATGAACATTGTGGAGCACGTGGGTGTTGATCTGCATAAGCCGGTGCTGGTGTTTTCCCTGGAAATGTCCAAGCAGCAGCTCGCCCAGCGTATGCTCTGTGCCCGTAGTGGTGTAGATTCTCACAAGCTGCGATCGGGAGCACTGTCGCAGGATGACCGCACAAAATTGACCATGGCGGTCGGCGAACTATCAGAGGGAAAAATATTCATTGACGATACCCCCGGCCTTACAGCGCTTGATTTACGCTCCAAGGCCCGCCGCTTAAAGCAGCAGCAGGGCATCGAGATGGTTGTCATTGATTATCTCCAGTTAATGGAAGCGCCTCGGGAAGAGAGCCGCCAGCAGGAAATCAGTTCCATCAGTCGCAGCATCAAAGCGCTGGCGCGGGAGTTGGATTTACCGGTCATATGTCTGTCGCAGCTCAATCGTGAATCGGAAAAGGACAAGCGTCTGCCGCGTACCAGCGACCTGCGGGAATCAGGCAGTATTGAACAGGATGCCGATGTGGTGATGCTGCTGCATCGCGAATCGGTATTGCATCGAGGGGATGAGGATTGGGCTTTGGAGAACCCGGATAAAATCAATGAAGCCAAACTGATTATTGCCAAGCAGCGTAATGGCCCGTGCGACACCGTGACGCTTACCTTTCTTTCGGAAAGCACGCGGTTTGTCAATTATCATCCCAGCCCGAATTCGTATTAGTTGCGGGCCGGCCATTCTTTGGGCATTCTTGAGACTGCGAGTGTCCTCACCTGCTTGGGCGCTTCAGGAAGCCCCCGGGCAAACACCGCCAATCGTCTATTTTTTGGTGATTTCACCTCCGCTTGGAAAGATGGCAACGCCCATATTGCACGTGTTGCCTGGCCATCACTTGCCGAGAATATGGCTGCCGCATATATTCTCGCCATCGGGTTGATGTTTTTTTGCTGACGGAGGTTTGCCATGGCGTCTGAAAAAGGGAAGTTTTCAGTTGGTGCGGTGTCGCGTCGCACATTTCTTGCTGCGACCAGTGCCGGTGCGGCTCTTGCTATGACAGGGTGCAGCAGCATGTCGGGCGATTCGGCCATGTCGATGCCGAAAAAGCTGGCGTGCTATAAAAAGCCTTTCGGCACCTTGCCCAATGGCACAAAAGTTGATCAGTTCACGCTAACCAATTCGCACGGCATGGTGGTGCAGATGATCACCTACGGTGCCCGGTTTCAGCGCATCATCGTACCGGACCGCAAAGGAAAGCTCGGCGATGTGATTTTGGGCTTCAACAATCTGGCCGACTACGCCCGCCCGCATGCGATGGATCCTTACTTTGGAGCCACCATTGGCAGATATGCCAACCGCATTAATCACGGGCAGTTCACCATCGATGGCAAAACCTATCATCTGCCCTTGAACAATGGCCCATGCACCCTTCACGGCGGTCCGCATGCATTTGATCAGCAGGTTTGGGATGCTGAACCGGTTACGGAAGTCGGCATGCCGGGCATCCGCTTCAAACTCTTCAGCCCCAATGGTGAAAACGGCTTCCCGGGTAATCTGGAAGTGAACGCCACCTATGTGCTCACCGATGACAATACCATCAGAGTTCACTACCGCGCCATGACCGACAAGCCCACGGTAATCAACATGTGTAATCATGCGTACTTCAATCTGCTTGGCCCCGGCACCAGTGCGATGGGGCATGAATTGATGATCAATGCCGATTACTACACCCCCACCAACCAATATTTCATTCCAACGGGAGTCATCGCACCGGTGGCGGGCACGGCATTGGATTTCCGCAAGCCGATGATTGTCGGCAGCCGCATTAAGCATTTCCCGAAGGGATCGAAGGCCAACTTCGATTTACTCCCCTACGGATATGATTACAACTGGTGCCTGCGCAATCAGGATGAGAAAAAGTTGGCACTTGCGGCTGTGCTTAGCGAACCGACCACCGGCCGCTACATTCGGTGCTACACCACGCAGCCGGGGATTCAGGTTTATACCGGCAACTTCCTCACGGGGAATATCAAAGGGATTGGCGGATATTACCCACGCCATGGGGCGATCACACTTGAGACGCAGCACTATCCGGATTCTCCGAATGAACCTAAATTTCCCTCCACGCTGCTGGTTCCGGGCCAGATGTTTTACCAGAGAACCAATTATGAATTTGGCGTGCAAGCCTGAGAGCTTGCTGTCAACCGAAGCAATATGGCAGGGCGACTCTGACGAGTCGCCCTTTTTTTGTCACTTCCGGGCAGATGGCCTGTGCCCGGTCATCGGGCCGACCGGGCCACCGGCCGGTATTACCACCGATGGGGTGGCAACAATGCGAACGTGCGTAGCTGGACGCAATCTGGGTGCGGGCCTGGGTATCGCCACAAGGTAATAACGCAACCGCTTCAAAATATTCGCCCATGATGGCAACGTTTGCTGTGAGGCGCTGATTAATATTCGGACATGCCGGCCGAAGGAATATATTCCCATTAAATCGCCCCGGACCAGAATTTCATGCCGGTATACCTCCACATCCGAGACGCGAAGAACAGTACCGGGCATCAGATGATTTTCACCGGGGCTTTCGATCGATGGTGCCGCACATCCTCCATCGGTACGCTGACGGTTGTAGCGGTTGTGGTCGCCATCGTCATCGTCTGTGCGAATGGAATGTGACGGCAGCGCGGGCTGGATGTGCTCCTGGGCATAATCATTCGCGTCCTGGTTGGACCGGTCTACCTGCATGTTGTGGATATCGGGCTGGTTTAGCCGCCAGTTGTCGGTAAAGGAAATGGAACCATCAGAATCATGGCGCGGTGGATAGCTGAATCGCTGCTGGCTGTTGCGGTCATATTCATACGACAGTGCCGGCGGCCCATGCGTAATGACCCATTGATACCCGTGGATACCTCCTGCTTGCAGAGGGATGGCGTGGGCCACCTGA
>JAKAYZ010000117.1 GCA_021816165.1 Planctomycetota bacterium
GTAGATCGGTATTTGACGGCCCATGCATAGATGCATTGGCCACAGCAGTGCTGGCGGGCAAAATCCATGCCCCCCTGCCGCGATAGTCAGATCGCCGCCGATCATTTCGCGTTGCCCCAGTTTACAAACACGCAGCCGGCTGATTTGCAGCGGCGACGGGCTGCGCCCTGCGGCTTTCAATCCTCATTCGGAAATGCATCGGTTTTAATGGGACGGACCGTAATGGCTGCCGGGTCGGTCGGGCAGGCGTGTTCACAACTGCCGCAACCCACGCAGCCATTGGTTTTCACCAACACCCGCCCACTGGTCTGGCTGATGACAATGGCGGAATCGCCGATTGGACAAGCCTCCACACACAGGCGGCAGTCCTCGCCATGCGACCGGAGGCAGGCACCGGCATCTACCACGGCGAGGCCCATGCGGATTTTGGCTTTTTCGACAAGCTTCAAAGCTCCGGATGGACACGCTTTCATGCAAGCAAGTTCATCGCACACCACGCAAGGTGCCAGGGTTGGGACAATGTACGGAAAACCATCGCCGATTTTGGCCTCGGAGTCGATGGCGATACATTTAACCGGGCAGGCCTGCACGCATAGACCGCATTTGGAGCAGGCCTTTTCAAAATCCTCCTCGGGCAGCGCACCGGGTGGGCGTAATATAATATCCGGCCCCGCATAGCGGTCGTAATAGTCGTGATGTTCAGTATCGGAATACATGGGTGACGTACCGTGGTCAAATTCGGTGCTAAAAGCACTGGCCATCGGCTCCACCTTGCGTTCGATTAAACTGGCCACCGGTGCCATCATGTCGCGAATACAGCGGGCAAAAAAGCCGCGCCGGCTTTGCGATGCCTCATCGGATGGTGGCTCATCGGCAGCATTTTTCATTTCCGGTGCCGAGGCAGATCGGGGGTCGGCAGTGGGCATCTGCGGTGCGACTGTGTCCTCAGTTTGCCATTGAGCCGATGAATCGGCCAGTGCATCGGGCGATGGTCTCGCCTGCGGCGCGTGATCCTCATTTGGTGTATCGTCCGGCATATTTCCAACCTGTTTTTCCATATCCCAATGATAACATTTTATGCGGCTGAAGTTGCAATTTGCCGCCGGACCCGGCCCGCCCCGGACAGCCTTTTGTTTGCGTCGGCAGGGTGATTTGGGCATGATGGGGTAATGAGGATGGTATCGCCAAGGCGTGCGGCATTCATGGCGTTGTGGTTGGCGGGGTGCGGCGTCGCTTGGGCTGATGTGTCGTTGGCGACGGCACATTCCGTTGCGACGGAAATCGAGCGGTTGCAAAGCAGTCGTTGGAGCGTGCGTCACGCGGCGGAAAGGGCCCTGTTGGTAAAGTCTGCCGGGGCGCTATCGACTATAGAAAAAGCCCTGGCCCATAGTGCGAAGCCGGAAACGACCGTTCGTTTACGCCGCGTTGGCCTGCAATTGTATCTGGAGAAGCATCTGCTGGAGGGGGGACGGCGACCTTTTTTGGGGATTCGCTTTTTGGTTTTATCGCATGTACCCACCATGCGCGGTTTTTCCGCCGTCTATGTGAATCGAGTATTGCGTGGTTTACCGGCGGGAAGGGTATTGCGACGGGGCGATCTGATTTTTGGCATAAACGGGCACCTATTTGGCCCGGGCATGACAAACATGGATTTTTTACAATTGATGAGTGTTTTTCGAGCTGGCAGCCGCATTGAACTTCGCGTGCTGCGCGGCAGCCAATGGCTGAACATTTCTGTCCGATTGCTGGCCGTGCCGGCCGACGATGCGCGGTTCGCGGCGTGGATAAGCAATCGCACCGTGTTGATAAATCGGTATCTTCATGAGATATGGAAAGCGCGGAAAGCGCATCGGGCAGCCTCCTCAAATGCGCCCATGGTATTTGGCCCAGGGGGTAGACGTCCAAAAACGTGAAGGCCCGCTGCCGTTTAACCGATATCCCTTGCGGACTGCCGCTCGCGGCCAAGGGCGATATGGGCCGTTTCGGTACGCGGCTATGCCGTATGGGATGATGTACCGGGCCGTAGAATGCGTCCCGATAGGCAATTGGCGATGCGAAAAGGATGTTTGGTACTCTTTCGGCTGGGTGGCGGCTCATTGACCACACATTTACAGGCCGGTATAAGACTGCGAGATGGCGCAGGCTGAAAACGGTTATCGGCCTTCTTTAACGGGGCATAGGTAAGAACCGGGATAATGTTGACATGTTGCTCGTCTAAATTAGGGTGCTCGGGATGATGCCGACAAAAGGGTGTAACAGGCGTTGGCTCACAACGTGTATTTTGGTGGGCGCGTCGGTGCTGGGAACCGGCAAAATGGCAGTTGCAGCCGGCGGTGGACGAACACGTCTGGCCGATCAACTGATTGATGACGCACGGAATATTGGACGTAACACCACCATCGCGCCGCAGCGGGCGGCCACAATTGCCCAATACCTGCTGGGGATGGCGGTCCGACTGAATCCAAAGTCGGCCACCGGCTACCGGCTGCTGGCCGAGGCGGCACAATCGATAGATAAGCCCGCACTGCGTGTCAAGGCCCTTTTAACGCTCTGTAAACTTGATCCCAATGATCTGGCCGCACAGTTAAAACTGCTCGATGCGCTGGCGGGGGCCAAACAGACCGTAGATGGCCGAATTTCCATTTATAAAACGGCATTTAAAACACACGGCGGGAGTAAACAGCTAGGCAGCATGATTGCGCTGCGGCTCGGCGAACTGTACATGGTTGAGGCACGGAAGAATAAAGCTGCCGCCTATTTCATCAAGGCGGTTGAGCTTGACAATGCCAACGTCAATGCGTGGGATTTGATTCTGGCCGGGCTGACCAAAACTCATGCCCAGCCCGTGCAGCGAATGTATATCATCACCAAGGCGCTGGAATGCGATCCTTACCAGCCGGCACTTTTAAAGTCCGGGGCGAGGATACTCGCATCGAATCGTCTTTATGCGATGGCAGCGGCGTGGGCCAACCAAAGTATTCAGCAGTTTCAACGCGCGCGGGAAAAATTGAGCCCGGGCTTTGCGGGAGATTTGGCGGCGTTTTGGCAGATGGGGGGAAAATCGCAGGAAGCCCACGCCTACCTGAGCGAGCTCACTGCACTGCGCCATCCCACCGCCGGCACACTTTCCCTGGCACTGGCCGCCATTTGCAAAGGTCACACAGCCAGCGGCAATCTGTCAGGGCTGCTGCTGAAACGGCTCGAAGCACGCATCAGAAAAGCCATCAAGGGGAACCATTCGCCGGAACTAAAGGCGGATTTGCTCTGGCTCAAAGTGCTGTACGCACCTAAGCTGCCGCCGGACATCAATGCACAGGTTGCGGGACTTGAAAAACTGCTTGGCGGTAAAAGCCCCGTGTACCTGCGGATTCACGGTTGGCAACTGATGCGCGAACTTTACACCGGTGCGGCACTGGCAAAATTCAAAGCCGCTAAAACCGATCCCTACGCCCAAATCGGCTTGGCGCGTCTTTTGGCGCAAAGCGGACATCTGCACCATGCCGCCCGATTATTGGATACCCTTTGGGTTAAGGCCCCCACTACCCTCATCGCACTGCAAACCTATAACGAAGCCCGTCATCTGGACATCAAATTGCAGCCGCCGGCGGGTGCGGCAAAAATTGCCAAACTTGCCAGCGCCTACCCGAAGGAGATGCTCCACGTACTGGCACATCCTGAACGTGTGCTTTTGGAATCGGTTCATCTTATTCATCGCACCAGCCATTCGGGTGAGCCGATGTATGCCCGTGTCGATTACTACAATGCGTCTCCGTTCACGCTGGCGGTGGGGCCGACATCCGCCATTACGACCAACGTGGCGATGGTGGCAAGGCTGGAGGGGCTGACCGATCAGAATCTCGGTACATATGCCGTCGATTCAAACCCGCAGATATTCAGTTTGGATTCCAACGCCACGCTTGAGGTGCGGTACCGGTTGGATCAGGGGCTGCTGCGGGCGATTTTGCAGCAGCACCCCATGTCGATGCTTGGGGGCCGAATTGAATTTATCACCAATCCGATCATCGAGCACAATAAGGTATTCCCGGGGCTTGGTGGTCAGGCGCTTTCGGCCGGTAATTTCAACGTCAATGGATTGCCACCCGATATGCCGTCAAATTTGACGATGCTGGCCGAGAAGTTGCCCTCATTTTCAACCGCCAATCGCATGCTGGCTGCGGGCATTTTGGTTAACCATCTACCCGCATTGATCAAGGCAGCCCATGCTACGGCTACCGGCCATCACAAGGCCGCGCAGTCCATGGCGCTGATAGAAAAGACGCTGCAACAGGTAATCAACGACTCGGATGATGTGGATATCCAGGCTTGGGTGCTGCGGCTTGCACCGCTTAAAGGCCTGCCGCAAAAGCTTTCAGATGGGCTGGCTGCCTTAGTCCATTCGCCCTCCAAACGTGTGCGGGTTTTTGCCTATCTGCGGCTTTATGATTCGGCAAGCCACGGCAGTGCGGGCACGGCCGCGGCCCATGCATTGACGATGGCGGCCCATACGGAAAGCAGTCGGCTTCTGAAACACCTGGCGCTGGCCCTCGCCAAGCAGGCAGATATTATTGCCAAAGCCAAATAAATCCGCGGTACGGTAGATGGCCTCGACTCGGTAGCCGTTCAATCGGTGGGGGGCCTGCCTGCATGCGTGAAAGAAAAATTGCGGGAGTCAATCCCGGCGGCGGACATCAACTAAAAAGGCAAACGCCAAGCCCATCAATGCCGCTATGACCATTGGAATTCGCAATGGCCGGTAAAGCGCTACACCGTCATACCAGGGCAACGGGGGAACGGGGCGTGGGGGCACGCGTTTGAGCGCGCGGGCTATGAGGCTTTGCACATCGCGCGGAGCGGTCATGCCCGCAAGCGGCAGAACCTTTTCGCCGGGCGTGATAATATCCATCTGGCGGGCGGCCAGACGCTGCATCATGCGTTTGTCATGTTCGACCAAGGTAATAAATTGCTTTTGGATGGCAATTTTTTCCTTCATCAATGCCAGCGTAGCCCGGAGGGAATGCTCCCGCTGGCGGACCTGCCGCAAAGATTGAGCCGCCGGTGCCAGCACCACCAGCGCAATAATCGCCAAGGAAATAAGTAATACCACCCAGCTTATGATGCCGGCACCGAATATCACCGGCAGAGCGAATATACGGGGAACGGTTTTTGTTCGACGCATCAGGCGCCATCCTTTGCGCTTGGACAGGCTCCCAGGTCAATCTCCGGCGTCCATTACGCCAGCCGTCCACAGATGTAATTGTCCGACAGCATGGCGATTACCGCAAGCAAACCATCGTGAGCGCCGGTAAATGGAGATGTGGCAATTTTTTCAGGCGGAGTTGAAATCGCCCCAAGACAGACAATCGGCAGCGCTTCCCGGGACCTTCCCGCTACGCCCAAGCGTGCGGACAGCCGCGCCCCAAGGGGGGCACGGAATAAATGTCTGCGCCCGGATATTGGAAGGCAAGCTGGCCGACGCCGCTGTAAATGTTTTTCACCTGATTGGCGATGGTGGTGCCGGCCGTATCAGCTTTCGGCCGGATTATTTTTTCATTAACGGCGGCCATTATACCGACCATAATAATTCGGATTTGTTCACGGAATATAGCAATGCGGACGGCACATTGGCGGATTATTCCCGTCGGCCGCGTTCCGCCCAAGGTGGCCGCAATTGCCGCTCCCCGCGGAAAACCGCGCCTGCTCGGCGTTTGGCGCGACTCTTTGGCTGTCCACCCGGCCCAATTATTCCCTCCGCTGCGGGTGCTTACTGCTCGCGAGCCGTTCTCGCTTCCTGCGGCATTTCCGACGCTCCGCGGCCCCACTGGAAAATAATCATCGCGAGGAGGGCCAGCGTTGAGCCGCCCGCACCCGTCAACATGGGCAGCGGCAGCAGCGCTGGCTCCAAGTTGCCGGCGGATATGGTGTAAACAGCGATCGCCGCCGCGCCCAAGGTGCCGAGCGCCAAGCCAGCAAGCGCGATGTGGCCGACCAAGCCAAATCTCAGTTGTACGCGCGCCATGCCGAGGCGGTTCGCTGGCAAATCTTCTATTTCGACCATGCGGCCGGCGGACTTATCGCGCACTGCCCTGCCAAGCACCAAAGCAAGCACCAGCGAAACAAAACACACGGCCGCCCCCAATATCAGAAGCCACGCGCGCGCCTCCGCCAGCCACCTCCACCGTCCACATAACCACACTACCCTGACCGCGCTTCCCGGCCTTAGAAGCCGGACCCCCGAAAGGCTGCGCGTAACCCCGCGGGCACCGAGATGAAACCAGCCGACCGGAACGCGGGCGCGCCCAACCTCCGGCGGCCCAAGAACATCGACCGAATCTATTTTGAGCAGCGGCCACTCGAGCGTGTACCCATGCTGGCGGATGACCCGGCAGGGCATGATCCGCTTCGGGAGACCGCCACCAAGCGACTTCACGTTGGTCGCGTTGAGGCCAAGGCCGCCCAGGAGAAACAGAACCCAAAATCCATAGGCCGCAATCGCCCAAGTGCCGCGCCGAACTCCGTGCTCGCTCCGGTTTTCCTTGCTCATTGGGCCTCCGTATTTCCATCTGGATGCGGCGCTTAACGCGACGGGGTACCTAAATATCGCTGCCATAAAGCCCGCTGCCAATGCACCACGCTGGTGCCGCCATCTGAAAGAATCCCCATGCCAAAACCGCGAGGGCAACCAGATGCCAAAGTATCCATAGGACGGCTATCGTCCGCTCGCGCGCACCCTCGGCCGCTGCCAGCCGTCGGGCCGGTTCAATGATGCCGCCCGGCGCGAGAAGCGCTGCACCGGCGACAAGGGCCGCCGCCACACAAAGCGATCTCTGCATGAGACCCGAGGGGTTCACGCCGTCACCCCCGAGCACAACCC
>JAKAYZ010000118.1 GCA_021816165.1 Planctomycetota bacterium
CTCAGTGCGTCGCCGCGTACGCGGAGCGAGATTATTGAACTTGCCAGTCTGTTCCGGGGCCACGTACTGGACGTGGGGCACAATTCGCTTACGGTGGAACTTTCCGGTGAAGAGGACAAACTCGATGCCTTCATCGATCTGGTACGCCCGTACGGCATACGTGAATTGGCCCGAACCGGGATGATTGCCATGGCCCGTGGTGGCCATGCCATGTCGTTGGCGGGCGAGGAATCTGACGGGACTACTGGCAACCCCGCGCCGGGGCCTGCCTCACCGCTGGCGAATGTCGGAAGTCGATCGGGGCGAATGCCCACCAAACGAATGCCGACGCAGGAAGAGTTGGAGGCGACGCCACCCGGCTGAGAAAAGCACACACGCTTACTCACCCCTTGGGTGAGAAATGACCGTAGATAGTCGCCAATTTGAAGGCACCGGAACCAGTCGCTTGAGGCGGCATTTGAATTGGCCTACACTTTCGTTGGTTGTGCAATTTTATGTGACCATTGGCATAGGAAAATAGCAATGCTGGATATCATTCGAGGCAAGGCGTATGTGCTGGGCGATAACATCGATACCGACCAGATCATTCCCGCCAAGTTTTTAAGTTATAACCCCTCCGATCCCGCCGAGCGGAAATATTTCGGCATGTATGCAATGGATGGTGTACCCGCCGGGCAGATGGGCCTGCCGGACGGCAATATCCGTTTCGTCCAACCCAATGAGTTCAAAAGCGAATTCAGCATTGTCATCGGAGGCAAAAATTTCGGCTGCGGATCATCACGCGAGCACGCCCCTTTGGCCATTGCCGAGGCAGGGGTACGCGTTGTTATTGCAGAATTTTATGCCCGCATTTTTTTTCGCAACTGTGTGAACGGCGGCTATTTGGTACCGTACGAAACACCGGAGCGACTGGTAGATTTAACGCACACGGGCGATGAATTGGTGGTTGATATCAAGCGGAATCTGCTTTCCAATGTAACCCGCCGCACCGAACACAAGTTGAATGCGTTGGGCGATGTAGCACCGATTATTGAGGCCGGCGGAGTATTTGAATACGCCAAGCTGGCCGGCATGATTTGATATCCGAACGAGTACATAATGCTTTCCCTGGAAAAAGTGGTGATATGAAAATTTTATTGGTCGGCTCCGGCGCAAGAGAGCATGCCCTCGCATGGAAACTGCGTCAAAGCCCCCTGTGCACCGAACTGTTTATAGCCCCCGGTAACCCGGGCATGGCTCAATTCGGCCGGTGTGTGGATATTCGCGGCGATGCAATCGCCGACCTGACGCGATTTGCCGTTGATAACGCCATGGACCTGGTCGTGATTGGACCTGAGGACCCGTTGGCATTGGGACTGGTGGATGCCTTGGCGGCGAAAAAGATACGCTCCTTCGGTCCGAGCCTCGCGGGTGCCCAACTGGAGGCGGATAAAACATTTTCCAAAAAGATGATGCGCGAAGCTCTGATCCCTTCTGCGGAGGGGAGAAGTTTCAAATCCATGCGTGATGCAATCACTTACGTTGAATCGCGCAACGATGCCATGGTGGTTAAAGCGGCTGGATTGGCGCGCGGCAAAGGCGTGGTTATTTGTAAAGACCCCGTTGAGGCGCTGGATGCAGTCCGCAACATCATGGAGAAAAAGGTGTTCGGGGCGGCTGGATCGACCATCGTTATTGAGGAAAAATTGGAGGGGCCGGAATTGTCGCTCCTCGCTTTTATCGACGGCCACACGGCATACATTTTAGAATCCGCCCAGGATCACAAACGTATCGGCGAAAACGATACGGGACCCAACACCGGCGGGATGGGCGCTTTCAGCCCCGCGCCGCGAATGACCGATGAATTGAGCCGCAAGGCTGAATCGGAAATCATTGTGCCATTGCTCGATGCCCTGGCCCGCCATGAAATTGATTATCGCGGAGTCATTTACGCGGGACTTATGCTCACACCGGCGGGCCCAAAGACGCTGGAATTTAATTGCCGCTTTGGCGACCCGGAAGCCCAGGTGCTGATGATGCGTCTCAAAAGCGATCTTGTTGAAGCTATGATTGCCTGCATTGATCGTAAGCTGGATCAGGTCACGCTTGAATGGGATCAGCGGCATGCCGTATGCGTGGTGCTTGCGAGCGCAGGTTACGGCTGGGAAAGTGACGATAAAGTTGTTAAAGGCATACCCATTGAGGGTGTGCAGGAAGCCGCCGCTATGCGGGACGTAATGGTATTTCATGGCGGCACCGCGATGAGGGATGGCCAACTGGTGACCAATGGCGGACGGGTGCTTAGCGTGTGCGCTTTGGGCGACTCGCTGACCGATGCACGGGAAAAAGCCTATGCCGCTGTGGGTAAAATTTCATTTAAGGGCATGCAATTTCGCCGCGATATTGGCGGCAACGCTGGCTGATGGCCATTCGGATCGAACGACCATCCGCTGTCTGGAGCCTCCCATATGCCGTCAACTCCACCGGCCAACATTCATCAGTGTGTCGTAGCATACACCAGAATGTTTGCACCTAACTTTAATGCCGACTGAGTTCCATAGGCTTTGGCATACGGATTGGGCAAATCCTCCCAACCATTGGAAAGCGAAAAACGACTGTAAATAACGGCCGGTGCGCCATCAATCATAATCGCCTGCAGCACCGGGTTGTGCAGACCGGGGTCGGCGGCGGCCACAACCGGCGAATAATTTACATGCTGTAGATTAAACAGGTCGTGATAAATGGGACTGGACTGCGGCAGGATGTGCATCTTATGGTGCGGCAGCACCTTGGCAATTTCCCCGTGGAAAGCTTCATCGAAAGCGGCGGATCCCATGGCGTCATCCACGAGCAGTACGCCACCGGCATGGAGATAGTTGTGCAAATTCTGCACCTGTTGGGGCGTCCATGAAAAATTGCGCAGCCCAGTCATGTACAAAATGGGGTATTGCCCGATTTTGGCACTCGCCAATGTCACCTTCACACGTTTGAATTGAACGCTTAGAGTAGTTTTCTGGTCGATGAATTTCATCAAATTGGGCAGACCGTGCGGCGTAGGGTTCCAGTCGCCGTTGTTGACAATCTGCGCAAAGAACAGTTGATCGCGCGTCGGAATGCGCGATTGCTGATAGATTTTTTGAATTTGAAACGCCCGCGCGTAGCGATAATCGGCCAGCACATAGGTGAGGATGTTGGCTCCGAGTTGCAGGGCGTCATGCTGATCATAGAGCGTACCACCCTTGATCGGGCGTTGGGCAGCGTTCCATCCCCAGCTCATATCCACGGGCGAAAAGATGATGGCCGCCCGGCAACCAAGATACATGGCATCGAGGTAGGGGGGGATTTTTTTCCAGGGTCCCAGGCCCACCCGCACCCGCATGGAGGTAATTTTATTAAGGCAATGGTAGAGGGGATCATCGAGGGGAAGCGGCGCAAAAGGACGGTTGGGGAACAATTCGTGTTCCAAAGCGACGAAACTTTTATTAAATGCCGGACGTCCGCAACTGGCATTGCCCACAATGGTACCGCCGGCCATGACGTAACCACGCAGCCGGGCCAGCACGGCCGTGCTGAATTTGGGCAGTGGCGTCCATCCGGTGATGTAGAGGATGGGCAGTTGAGTGGGACTGTAGCTGAATCGCATCGGGTCTACCTGCACGTAGCGGTAGTGTTGACCAAGGGCGACGTTCGTCCAGTTCATTAATGTTTCAATATCAATGGTTTCAGTGGGATAATTCACCACGCGGTGCCCGCTGATCACGTTAAGGTTCAGCATACCGATGAGTGCCGGCGGGGCGGGTTTGCGATGGTGTTCACTCCGCCGGACGGGTGTGGCGGGCAAAGGCAGAGGAGCGGTAGATTCTCCGCCCGACATGCGCACATGATTGGCTTTGGGTGGAATCCATGCCTTGGGATTGACAAACTTGGCCCATGCCACGGAGGCCGTCAGAGCTGTTAACAGTGCGAACGCACCGCACACGACGACCATTTTTATCTGCCGCTGTCCACTCATATGCCTTTACCCCAATCGCACCCGTTTACCCGTTACACCCACCGTGAGGGGATGGCGTTGGTAGCGCCGCCCCCCGACGCGAGAGCGCGAAGCGTTCTCTTACGTCAATATAACGTCAGAAAGGATGATTTGGTGCAATATTCCGGCAAAATTTGCGCAGGCCGTACCGGCGACCACCAAGGCCCCGCGTCATGCACGCACGACCGGTGCCACCGGACGCATGTAATGGTTCCGATAACCTTTGGCTACAAGCATCTGCGGCATGCAGCTTTATCGGCGGCGGACGCGGAACCCAGTTGGCCCGCCGAGGGGCCGGTCGGCTGACAGGCCGGGCGCGTGTGCAACACCGCTGCCGGCCGATGGCTAGGGGTCACATCGGTGCGGTCAATATGCAAATCGGCATCTAGCGTCCAGAGATCGATGGCGGAGCATCTGCACTCGAAGCCGCCCAGCGACGATCAGGACTGCTGCCCAACGTAAAGTGCAATTGAGCGCCGCTGGTAAGCAGTTTTACGGGTATGAATGCTTTACTCCAGGCGTGGCCGTTAACAGTCAGTCCATGGATGTAAGGCTTAGCCGACGGATGGCGGCTGGTTCGGATGACGATCTGCTTGCCGCCGTAGGGTGCTGATAAATGGATCGTTATGCTGCGGAACGATGGGCTGTTGATTTCCACCACGGGCTTGCCGGGGTCCATCATATAGAAACCCATCATGGTCATGGCGCACCAGGATGACATTTCGCCGCAATCATCATTGCCAGGCACGCCATCGAAAGAAAGGGTGTAATTTTGCCGGAGGACTTTGCGAATGGCCGCCTGAGAACGCCATGGCTTGCCCGAGAAATCAAATTCAAACGGCGCTTCCAAGTCGGTCTCGTTGTAGGGGTTGTAATATTGATTCTTCCAGCCGGGCTGCTTGTAGCTGAAGAATTTTTCCAGCCGCCGATTGAATCGCGCCTGCCCCACCGCATGTACCAGCCATGCCATATCACAGGGGGCCAGCCACTGGTAATGCCAGCCGCTTCCTTCAATAAAGCTCGGCCAGGTCTGCATGGGAGTGAAGGGGCGTTTCCACTGACCGTTGGATAATCTGGGCCGGAAGAAATGATCGTTATGGTCGAAAACATTGCGGAAATACTCGGCCCGATGCAGGAAAAGTTCTCGAGATTGAGGCTTATCCAATCGCTTCGCCAAGTGATACAGGGCGGCGTAGGCGACGCAATCTTCCTGAATTTGCGATACGGACCCGTAACCCTCGTAGTTATCCGGATCAAAATGCAATTTATTAATCCAGTTGATGTTGCTCTCACCTTGATACGGGTGACCGGGTGGTGGTGCCGTGGTAGCGTCCTTCACCATCCCGCGCCACGCTGCCCGCATGTCAAAGCCGTGAATGCCCTCATCCCACGCCTGGCACATTACGGTGGTAAGCGGACTGCCGCACATCACATTGGTGTAATAATGCGATTGCGGCCAACGACCGATCCATCCCCCCTGCTTGTACATCAGCACAATGGACTGGCACATATCAGCCAGCCTGCGCGGAGCAATAAGGCCGAGCAGAGGCATTTCGCTGCGATAGATATCCCAGCCGCTGTAATCCATGTAATCATCATGGCCTGTCGGCATCTGGTGCACGCGGTTGTCAAAGCCCATGTACTGACCGTTGACGTCGTTGGAAATGTTCGGCATAAGCATGGAGTGATACAGAGCTGTATAAAACACGGTGTGCTCGGCCCGCGTCCCGCCGTGCACCTTTACGACTGAAAGCACATGATTCCATCGGGCAAAGGCCGCCGTGCGAAGCGCCTGGAAGCTTTTGCCGGATACCTCGGCATGCAGATTCTTTTGCGCGTTGGCCACGCTGACATATGAAATGCCAACTTCGGCATTTACCACGCGCTGCACATTTGATCGCGGCCACGACACATACGCCCCGATCCACTGATGATGGTTGGTCTGTGTAGCAGTGCGGCTACCGGCGTGCAAGGTGCCATGCCCCTTCATTCCACTGTGTGGCCCGGCCCATGTGCCGAAGGTTTTGAATGGCTCGGAGAAGTGCATCACAAAATAGACGCGGTAGGTTTGCCCGTTGCCGCAAAAACAGTGATTGGCGTCGTAGCCGGTAATTTCGTCGTTCCCCACGATCCGCACATGGGCGGCATGGGTGTAATTGAGCGTTTCACTGATGGGAACCAGCACATTGGCGCGCCGTCCGCCGGGAAACGTGAATTGCGCCACGCCGCAGCGTGTGGTGGCGGTCAGGGCCGCCCGGACACCCCAGCGGAGCAGGTCTACGCGGTAATAGCCGGCCGCGGCCCGTTCGTGGGCGTGCGAATATCGAGACTCGAAATTTTTAATACGTGTGTGAATGCCACCTGTGGTGGCGGTAAAAAATACGTCGCCATCGTTATTACATCCCGGCCCGCTCATATGCGTCATGGCAAATCCGAGAATGTGGGATTGGTTACTGTGGTAGCCAAAGCCGGTTACCTCGGTGTTGGGGCTGAGCTGCACCATTCCGAAGGGCATGGATGGCCCGGGGAATAAATTAATACCACCACCCGGGCCGTTACCGGTACCCAAAAGCGGCTGGACAAAATCAACGGGCGGAGAATTCCGCCACGGCGTAGCGGACTGGCTGATGAAATAAAACTGGCTTATGTGCTGGATGGCCGCCCCACCGCCACTGGCGGCCGTAAAGCCGACATAGGCCTTGTTTGATTTCACTGCGCCGGGAATATCGATAAGTTGACGGGTGGAAAAGGTTTTGCCCGTCTTCAGGTCTTTGAGATGCTCGGTGATGTATACGCCGTTGTATTGAATTTTAACACGGATCGGATCACCACTACCAAGCTGCACGGCACCCGTGC
>JAKAYZ010000119.1 GCA_021816165.1 Planctomycetota bacterium
GGGCGTTGCCAATATCTCCGACATTGAACAATTGATGCATCTGCCCATCGCCGGCATTATCGTGGGCCGGGCGATCTACGAGGCCACATTGGACGTGGCCGAAGCCGTTAAACTGCTGGCCTCGGCATCGCCCTCGGCAAATTAAGCCGTCAACATCCAATTCAACTATAATCAGGTGGCCTGCCGCACGGTAAGCGGCGCAGGTGGCATCAATGGAGATGGCAGAATAATGCGGCAAGTCCCTGGCGATATCAGCAAGCTGACCGAAGCCTTGATAAACAGTTACGAGGTGCATGCATCGACTGCCTATGTCGGGTCCAATTTCCTGCCGAATCGCGACACGATTATCGAAATATGCTCGCTGCTGCGCGAGCTGTTGTTTCCCGGTTTTTTTGGCCGCCAGAATCTCACCAGTGCCGATTTATCCTTCCATGTGAATTCCCTGCTGACGCGCCTGCGCGATCTGCTTTTCGATCAGGTGCGCCGGGCCATCCGCCATCAGCATCAACGCGGCGGCAAGGGAGACTGTCCCGATTGTGACCAGACCGCCTTGGCTACGGTGGATGAATTTCTCGGTTCGCTGCCGGAAATCCGCCGTGTGCTGAGCACCGATGCTCAAGCCGCATTTGATGGCGACCCGGCCGCTGCCAGCATTGATGAAATCGTCTTCAGCTACCCGGGATATTTTGCCATTACCGTGTACCGCATTGCGCATGAACTCCATCGCCTCGGCGTGCCACTGATTCCCCGCGCCATGACGGAGTATGCCCACGGTGTGACGGGCATCGACATCCATCCCGGTGCCAGCATAGGGGAGTATTTTTTTATTGATCACGGTACCGGCGTGGTAATCGGTGAAACCACCATCATCGGCCGGAATGTCAAAATTTACCAGGGCGTGACACTCGGAGCGCTTTCCACCCGCGGCGGTCAATCGCTGCGGGGGTCCAAACGCCACCCAACCATCGAAGATGATGTCATGGTGTACCCCAATGCCAGTATTCTTGGTGGCGAAACCGTTGTCGGTCGAGGTGCCACCATCAATGGCAATGTCTTTGTCACCCAGTCGGTGCCATCCAATACCCGCGTCAGCGTAAAACACCCGGAATTGCAGTACCGCAATCGGCCGCCGCGCGAATTTGTGCAGGAACTCCCGCCCGACTTCCAGATATAACGGGGACCCGGATCGGCCTTTTCGCATCGATCAACCCGCCGGGTAAATCGCGCCAATTGCGGCATCCTGCCCTATAGTGATGGGCGTGGTCTGATACGGGGATACTTACGCGGTGTGCCAGCTGACTGGCGATGTGGACGGCGTAATTAAGGATTTGCCAATGTTTCGCGGCGCATTTAGACTCTTTCGGATAGCCGGTATCACGGTTTATCTGCACTACACATGGTTTTTGGCCGTTCTATTTTTTGCGCAGTCACCCATTGAACGTTACTCCCGTGCCTGGTGGAACTATGCTGAAGCCATCGGGCTGTTTGCCATTGTGCTTACCCATGAATTTGGCCATGCACTGGCTACCCGCAGTGTGGGTGGCAAGGCCGATACCATCATATTGTGGCCTTTTGGCGGTATTGCCTTTGTCAATGCGCCACGGCGACCGCTGGCTACGCTTTGGGCCATTGCCGCCGGTCCGCTGGTGAATGTCATTCTGCTGCCGGTGTTTTGGGGTTTAACCCATCTGGCGCTTGCCCATAGCGCCAGCTTGAACCCCAATTTAATCAAATTTCTATCCGCCCTGGAAATTATGAACATCGTGCTGCTGGTGTTTAATATTTTGCCCATCTATCCCCTTGATGGCGGGCAGATACTCTCCAGTATCCTGTGGCTTTTTATGAAGGAAATGCGGGCAATTCGTATCGCGGCCGGCATCGGCATGCTCGGTTCGGTTGCTCTGGTGGTATTTCTGTTGTCGCGCGGGGGCGGGGTCGGCAGCAATATATACTCCATCTTGATCATCGGCTTCCTCTTCTTCTCCGCGCGGCGGGCTTATATGGCCGCCGGCCAGCGGCCCGCACCATCGGGTGTCGTTGCCAATTGCCACTGTCCCAAATGTCACAACAGTCCCCCAACCGGATTGAATATTAAATGCCCGGAATGCAATACGCAGTTTGATATCTTTGCCGCCAGTGCCGTGTGCCCCGGCTGCGGCCAGCGTTATACGCACGTCCCGATCACCTGCGGCAACTGCCACACCACAAGCCCCATTGCCGACTGGCTCACGGTGGCCACTGTAGATGCCGGTGCGGCCAAAGATCAGTGATAGCCGCAATCGGTATTAACACGGCACGGGTAATATTTATTTACAGTGGCGAGTTTCAAGCATCCACTGTGGAGGGTGCCGCCGCCGGTGGTGTAAGGTGTCTTTTAGATATTTTGCCTGTGGGCGTCAGCGGCATGCTGTCAACGTAGAAAAATTCACGTGGGGCTTTGTACGCCGCCAGAGATCGGCATACAAACGCCCGCAATTCATGCGGGCTTGGTTTACTTGCAAGATCGGCGTTCCATTGGATAAACGCCACTGGCACCTCCCCACGCTGTGCATCTTTCACACCGATGACAGCCGCCAGCACCACCCCGGGAAATTGCCGCAGCACCTCCTCTATCTGCGCTGGCACAATTTTTTCTCCGCCCATGATGATCAGGTCTTTTTTTCGCCCGGTGATATATAAAAAATCGTCTGCATCACGGCGCGCAATGTCACCCGTCTTAAACCAGCCGTCAGCCGTAAGCACCTCGGCTGTGTCTCTCGGGCGGTTGTAGTAGCCCTTCATTACATTGGGGCCTCGAATCCAAAGTTCTCCCGGTTCACCGGGTGCAGAATCGACACCAGAATCATCCGTCAGACGAATCTCCACACCCGCAATGGCCTTGCCGACCGAACCGGGACGCCGCGCCCATGGCACATTAAACGAAACCATGGGCGACGTTTCAGTAAGCCCGAATCCCTCAAGCAGGGGTATGCCAAACCGCTGTTGATATTCGTCAATCAGGGAAACCGGCAGTGGCTCGCCTCCACTGATTGCGTACTGAACGCTGGCGAGGGCCTCACGCGTTGCGGCTTTAGAATGGGCTAAAATCGCGTACATCGTGGGTACCGCCACCAGCACCTGCACATGGTGTTTTCGAACCGCATCGATCACCGCCGCCGGATTAAACCGCGTGATATAAACCACTTTGCAGCCGAGGCTCAGCGGAATCAGACAGGTGGCCATCAGGCCCAGAGCATGAAACATCGGCAGCACGCCGAGAAAAGTCATTTGCCCATTGAACTTCGCATGCTCAATGGACGCTTGCGCGTTTGAATCCAGATTTTGATTCGTCAGCATCACACCTTTTGGCGCCGCACTGGTGCCGCTGGTGTACAAAATCACGGCGGTATCATCTTTACTTCGCTTCGGAGCTTGCCTTGGCCACGGTATCCGCCGGAACGACAATTCATCCATCAGCATAACTTCAAGACCGGCGTCTCGGAGGGCTGCATTATGCTCTTTGAAATAGCGGATGCTGAGAACGAATTCCAACTGGGCGTCGCGGCAGATTTCAACGAGTTCGGCGGGTTTAAGCAAAAAATTCAACATGACCGGAACGCGATTGGACAGCCGCGCCGCCAGAAACGCTATCGCACATCCGGCCGACTGGGGAATCAATATGCCAAAACGCTCGGTCTTCCGTCGGCAACGGTTCAGATGCCCCAGCATAATGCTGCCCGCCGCCCGTAATTGCGAAAAACTCACCTCGCCACGGTCGTCCACAATGGCAGTTTGTGATCCTCGCCGCCGCCCCTGCGCTAAAATCGTTTCCAGTAGCAATTCGCACTCCGAAATGGCCTGTCAGATGGTTCGTGGCAATGGAGCCGACCGTGCATTCAATCTACCCGCAGGCACACGGATGTACAATTGCATTTTTTACGTGGCAGGGGGTGACCATGGCCATTTCTCCGGGTATCCCTGAGCACGCGGTTGGCCTCACCGCATGGGCCTTTCGGGAAGGTCCCGGGAAACGCCGCAAATTTCCCTCTTTTCGGCGATTCCACCCCCGCGTGGAATATTGGACAGGCCCGGATCACCCGGGGCGATTTTATAAAGCTCCGGGCTTGCCCGGAGTTGCTCAACTTGCAGGCATGAGCCAATCATCGGAACGTGGACTCATGCCACACAGAGCGGTTCTAATATCTCGCACGGCGCCTCAGCGCCACGGAGGAAGTTACAAAAACAATATTGCAATACGACAACAAGCCCGGCGGGGCCGCACTCCGTGGCACCAGTAGCGGGCTGCACGTCCACAATGGGTATTGTCCCCATGCGTCGAATTCATTCGCATGCCGTTTTGGGGCCGCGTATTGCATTCACCCGCGTGCCCCATTTTTTTCGCCAACGCATCCGCCGGCGATTCTGCGACCGCATGTTCCATATTTAGCGCCGTCGTGGCGCGGACGTCTCGCCCGCATGGATACCGTCCCGCTGCGTTGCATCCCTTCGCACACCGTTTTATGACCGCGAATTGCGTTCACCCGCGTACTCAATGTTTAGCGCCATCGCCGGGCGATGGGCGCTAATCTCAATTCCAAATTGCGGCCCCTGTGACAAGAATGTCACATCCGCCACCCCATTTAGCCGCGTGCATGGTGCACGTGATGATGCATGGCCCCGTCCGGCCGCCCCGTTTTTCAACACATCGTGCGCCGAGGCCAGAACGCCACCCGATTATTTGTTTATTAAATCCAACCGTGGTACCGACCTCAATAATTCGGCGTTACGCACGCAATACCGCGACGCGGAAGCGGGCGGCAACTTGGCCGGGGCACTCTCGCCCGCCAATTTCTGCCCAAAAGTGGCGTGGCAAGGGGGAGGGCGGGAGACCCGGGTCTGCGGTGGAAATACCGCCGCGACGCGTCCTCGACAAATTTCTGAAAAGAATTAACGTCTTAATTTCCATGAAACCTGCCACCTCAGGGCCCGCCGGCTCGAGCAAAAGATCAGCGTGTGTTTTCCCCACCAAGTTAGCTGCCGATAGCCCGATGTTCCGCACCGAAAGGGTACCGATCTGCCTGCAGCAACCAACTTCCGTTCCACCCGAAATATCCAGACACGAAGCGTTGCCCGGTTTCTCTCGCCCGCCGTGCCATTCCTCACCATTGGAGCGTCGGCGGTGCAGACGGCCAACGCCGAGCCGGAAATTGTAAATGCTGGGGCGTAGCACTGGCTGGGAAATCCGGCCTCCGCGAGGCAGCGGCCGTCGACCGCGCTGTACAGCGCCAGGTGCCTCCCCCATGCAACAGCGACTCTGCCGCCTCCTATGGCGTAGCACGTCGCCGGACCCCATCTGGTACCGGCTGGCGGTGCGATCACCACGACCCGTTTTCCGCTTCGGCTGTTCCATACCTCAATGCGCCTTGGCATGGTGCAGTAAGCGGCCAAAAGCGGGCCCTTGGGTTCCGACTGAAGCCGAACAATGTGGTAGGAAATAAGCGGTGCTGGCGAAAACAGCAGTTGCGAGGTCTTCGCACTAAAGAAATAAATGGCTCCACCGCCAAATCCCACCAGCTTGCGGCCGCCGTCGACGTAGAGCAGCCTCTGTGGACCGCGCGGCGGGATCGGCAGCGGCCCAAGGGTGCCGGTGTGCAGGGTTGAGAGGGGCTTCTTCTTTCCAAACGACCAGATCTGCCACCGCGCCTTCAGGCCCGCGCCCATTGGCCGCGAACCACCGGTCCCGCTGAACGCCAATGCCACAAATCGTGATCCATCTGGCGAAAACGACGGCTCTGCGGCGAACGCTGTTGCCCGCGCGGACGCTCGCCGACGGTGGCGTCCAAGAATCTTGGTCCAAGTTGTGCCGCAGGTGTCGGTCATCCCTAAAGTCAGCGGGGAAAGTACGCCGACGGCACCGTCGTGAATGGCGAAGAGGCGGTTCGACGCAACAGGCCGTAAGATGCGCAACGCCCGCACACGTATATCCCGTTCCAGACGTATCCGCGCGAGCGGGCGCGAGGCCGCTGACGCAGGCACCCAACCGCCACAAATCGCCTGTACGTAGAGGGCGGCGGCAACGGCCCCCGCAGCCGCGAAGCGCGACCGCACCATCGAGACGCACTTCCGTCGCCAGCCAAATTGGGTGGCGCGCATCGTTATCCTCCACCCGAAATAAATTTGGATATCTCCTTCGCGACATCGAAGGCACTGGATATTACCTTGTCACTCGTTTCGCGGTCTCCCGGCAACACCACCCCTCCGTTCGGCCCGTAAAATGGGAGCGATATCCCATGCCGCCCGGTACCCCACCTCTTTGACGCATGCCATTTACCCCCCTTCTTGCAAACTTCCTCGTGCTCCGTCCAAGCCGCCTCAATGCCGTAGCGCCAACGCACCTCGGAAAAATCCGTCAGGTCTAATACGTGGTTGACCGCGTCGAGGATGGCCTGCCCTACGGGTGTGAGCTTCATTATGTCCTTGATGTAGGTAAGGAGGTGGTAGTCGGTCGGGTTGGTCCCGTTGGTAACGACTGTCCCAAGAAACTGCACCACCGCGCGGCTGCCCTTCCAGGTACCATTCGGGAGTTTCTTCCATTTCCAAGGCCCAACGGATGGTGCCCCCAACATCCCCTCCCCATCCATATTCCCCACCGGGCTGCTTTGGACGTACTCGTAAAGATTGATTCCGCCTTGGTAACCGATCGGGTCGCGGGTAAGCCAGCGGCCAAGCGTCGGCAAATAATACCGGTTCCGCACATAATAATTCTGCGTTTCGGCATCGTACCGGTAGCCGCAGTAGATGATGTCGTTGGCACCATAGCTTGATTGCGAATCATCATCGGTAAACCATGTATTATC
>JAKAYZ010000120.1 GCA_021816165.1 Planctomycetota bacterium
CATACTCTGTCCACGGCTATGTAAGAAGCGCGCAACGACGCCGGAGGCCAAAAGCAGCAGCTATTTTCTCGCAATGCGTAAGTACCGCCCGGGCACGAATCCTGCTGTATGCCTCTTTTAGCAGGCAATTTGCCTTTCCATTGCCGCCTGTCTGCCCAGAGTTTAGGCAGAATTGGGTGAGCTTGGCGGCTTGCCGCAAGTCTGGTGCAGGCCCGCAGTTGGTTGTGCAGGCAGTGGCACAGTGTTTGCTGTTATATCTGGCGATGCTGGTAGCGTTATTGAAAGCTATCAATTGACGGCAATGTGTAGTTGCCGGGGTGAATGTGCCAAGGTCTTCGCGCAAGGACCTTGTTCGCAGGTGGTGCGCGCAGGAAAGGAACAGGAGGTCAGCATGTTGAAATAGAGGCATTGGCTGAGTCCAGGAGAAAAGAGGGGCCGGTGCGCATGCCGGTAGCCCAGGGATGCCGTCATGAGGCCAGCCTGGTTGGTTCTTCGGTTTTTGAGGAAGTAGTACAGTGGTCCGCATTTTTTTCCGCGTGTGCCGGAAAAGCGGATCACCTTCCTGAGGTACGCTTAAATGGAGATATTTTATGCTTTCAGAAGGCCTGTTTAACAGGCAGCGGATACGCTGGTTATCGATCATGGCTTTGGTCATGATGGTGATCATGCTGGCCGCTCCCCTGTTCGCTCAAACCACAACCGCTCCAGCTCCGCCAAACAGCGCGCCGGCGGCGGTCAATTATGCCACCCCCACCTGGCTTTCGCATGGCGATACGGCTTGGCAGCTCATTGCCGCCACCATCGTGGGCATGCAAAGCATTCCGGGTTTGGCCATTCTTTATGGTGGCGTGGTCAAGAAAAAGTGGGCTGTCAATTCCGCCTTCATGGTTTTTTACGCTTTTTCGGCCGTGCTTATCGCGTGGCTGCTGTGGGCGTACAACATGGGTTTCGGTCCGGGGTGGACGACATTTCTCGGACATCCGGCACCAGTGGCCAGTATGTTGGATGAATTGAACCAAGCCATTGTGCCCGGTCAGAATCCGGCGTCACCCTTTGCTACGGCGGCGTTTCCGATGTCCGCCATGGTTTACTTCCAGTTTGTGTTTGCGGCCATCACGTTGATTTTAATCGCCGGATCGCTCTTTGGTCGCATGAGCTTTGTGGCTTGGATGCTTTTTGTTCCGCTGTGGCTGACGTTTTCCTATACCGTCGGGGCCTTTTCCCTGTGGGGCGGAGGCTGGTTGGCACAATGGGGTGTGATTGACTATTCAGGTGGATATGTGATTCACCTGGCTGCGGGCGCCAGCGCCTTCACTGCAGCAGCGATCATTGGACCGCGACTTCCGCAGGATCGCAGCAACTTCAAAGCCAACAATATCCTGATGGTGCTGGCCGGTGCCGGCATGGTATGGTTGGGTTGGAACGGCTTCAACGGCGGTGATCCATATTCGGCTAATGCCGATGCCGCGGTCGCTGTCTTGAATACCAATGTGGCGACTGCCGCTGCCCTCTTGGTGTGGATGCTTTGCGATTACGCCAAGTATGGCAAGCCCTCGGTGCTTGGTGCGGTCAATGGCATGATTGCCGGCTTGGTCGCTATTACACCCTCTGCTGGTGTGTGCAACGGTTACGGTGCACTCATCGTTGGGCTTTGTGCTGGCACCATTCCGTGGTTCACCATGAATGTCCTTGGCTCCAAGCTTGCCATCTTCAAAAAGGTGGATGACTGCCTGGGTGTTGTGCATACGCATGGAGTGGCCGGCCTGACCGGGGGCCTGTTGGTTGGCCTCCTGGCCACCACTCAGGGTGAATCTGCCTTTGCTTGTGTGAACACCAACGGCGGCTTGTTTTACGGTGGTGGAATACACCAGTTGCAGTTGCAGCTTTGGGGGGCGGTGTTCATCATCGCACTCAATGTGATTTTGACTGCTGTAATTCTCTACGTGATCAAGATCTTTGTGCCGCTGCGCATGTCGGATGCCATGCTCAAGATCGGCGATCATGCAGTCCACGGTGAAGAGGCTTATGGGCTTGCCGAGGACGACTACAGCGACTCAGAGCCCGCAGCGACGGGGCACGCTCCGCGTGTGTCAGTGTAAGTTGTATGGTATCGCCGCCCGTGGTTTGACCAGGGCGGCGATACCTGTTTCCGAGTGTTATGGTGCATGAGCCTCGGCTTGACCGCCGAGGCTCATCGCGCCAGGAGGCGGACCCGAGTTGCCGAAGCGCCACTATGACTTAGAGTTGCAGGGGATGTTCAAGAACATTCCGGGGATTGCTGCAATAACTCCCGTGACGGAGGAAAAGTATCCGCGTCGGGCCGGTTATCACCTGCACTATAAAACGCTTGTGCGCCGCAGCGAAACTGCATTCGAAGGCGCCAAGCTGGAAATCGGATCCGGGGACGCGGTGCTGGATTGGGGGTGTTCGGAGGGAGTCTCCACCGTGGTGCTGGCCAACCAGCACAAGAACAGCATCGTCATCGGCCTGGAGATATCCGAAACGAGAATAAGAATCGCCATGCGCCGTACGATCCGGCAGGCGCGGGATGGCTATGTAAGTGTATACAGCCCGACCATTGGCAGCCTGATCCACGAATACCTTGATACGTATCAATGTGTGCCCCGGGGATTCGTGGTGGCCGACGGATACCAGTCGCCATTCGCAGACGGCATATTCCAGGCGGTTTACTGCAATCACAACTTGTATTACGTGATAGAGGAGATGGAACCAGAAACTCTGCGTGTCCGGATGCACAGTATTGTCAGGCTGATTAAGCTGGGGGGGTATCTACTTATTTCGGGATGGGACGACTATGACATGCCCACTGCCATGATTTTTCAGCGCCGCGGCGGGGGGATGGACCCTATCTACGTAACGTACGGCCACAGCCAGGAGGATATGAACCGAAGGATCCAGTTGCTTTATGATGCGTGCCGCTAGGCATTCGTCCAGGTAATTGCAGCACCGCTCTAAAAATTGCGGTACAGGCATCATGCCTGCCCATTTTCATGCTTCCTTCCTGGGGGGGCGGTGATACCTTGGTTGGACAGACTCCCGTTGCGTATATTTCGCCACACGCAGGGAACCCCGAGAGCATATTTCTAGCTCATGACATCTACCTGCGCATCATAGTTGCCTAAATTCGGTGCAACCATCGCGTTTGTATCGTCGTCCGTATATTTTGTGCCTAATTGATAAGCGATTCGTTTTAAGTCAATCAAATCGTAAAGTGCCTTAAAATATGGCGTTTTAGATAATATGCCTATTATTTAATCCGACGCTGTTAAATATGGCACGAAAATTGCCTTATGTGGTTACATGACGCGTGGACGACTGGCATTGGTGCTTGCGTAGGCTCTGGTCAGTCCATCTATAGGTCACTTGGCAGGCGTTGAAACGAATGATTCGGTACCTGTCTCCATGGTTGGTGGTGTTAAAGGTTGGGTCGATTTCTGAGTGAAACCGACTTTGGTGGAGTGGCATTAATGAAAGGAACTCACATGAAGAGGCCGTTTGCTCGTTATCTTCAAGATTTGCATCGCTTTGGGCTTAGTCCGGGGCGCAGGCTCGCGGGCTGGCTGCATCCCTGCAGGCCCACGGCCAGAATTTTGGTCGTAGCCGTCCTGCTGTTGGGTTGGCTTGGCTCGGCGGTTCCATCCATGGCCCAGACCGCAGCGCCGGTCGTAACGGCCACAACCACCCAACCGGCGGTGCCGGCCAATATTACCAAAGCCATTAACACGGCGGTAGCCGCGGCTACCAGCAATGTGCCCCCGGCCTACAACGCCGGCGACACTGCCTGGATGCTTACCTCCACGGCATTGGTCATGGTAATGATGCCCGGCCTGGCCCTTTATTACGGCGGTATTGTCCGTAAAAAGAACTGGCTGGCCACCATGTGGACTTCCTATGTAGCCTTGGGCGTCATCACGCTGCAATGGTTCATGTTCGGATACTGCCTGGCGTTCGGCCATAGTGTGCTCGGTGGCTTCATCGGATGGAGCCCCAACACGCTCTTTTTATGGAAGGATTTTAATGCTGCCGGCGGCGGTTACGTGATGGATCGGTTGTCCTCGGCACCACATACTATTCCGGATCTGGTCTTCTGCATGTTCCAGTTGATGTTTGCCATTATCACTCCGGCCTTAATTGCCGGTTCGGTGGCGGAACGCGTCAGTTTCCGCGGGTTTGTGGCCTTTATTTTCCTTTGGGCAACGCTGGTCTACGATCCGCTGGCGCATGCGGTTTGGGTTCCTACGGGCTGGCTGGCCAAGCTGGGCGCAGTCGATTTCGCCGGCGGAACCGTGGTTCATATTTCTTCGGGTGTAGCCGGGCTGGCCTTTTGCCTGGTGCTGGGAAAACGGATTGGTTATCCCAAGCATGTCATTCAACCCAATGCCTTGGGCATGACGCTTACCGGGGCCGGTTTGCTTTGGTTCGGCTGGTACGGCTTCAATGCCGGGTCAGCCAATGCCGCCAATAATCTGGCCTGCATGGCCTTCACCAATACCACCATCGCCACCGCTATTGGCGGCTTGGCTTGGAACTTTGCCGAATACCTGCATCACCGCAGATGTACCACTTTGGGAATGGCTTCGGGTTTCGTGGCTGGTCTGGTGGCCATTACCCCGGCCTGCGGGTTTATTCAGCCGTGGTCAGCAGCCGTACTGGGTGTGATGGCGGGGATGATTTGTTACTGGGGTGCCCAGATTAAAAACATCTTTGGCTACGATGATGCCCTGGATGCCTTTGGTGTACACGCTGTAGGCGGATATTTGGGTGCCATTATGACCGGGGTGTTCGCAGCGGCCGCCACCAATTCGGCCTGCCGGGGCTGGATCATGGATGGTCATTTCGGCCAGGTGGGCCTGCAATTCCTGGCCGCCTCAAACGCCGCCATCTATTCTTTCGTGGTGTCGTTGATTCTGGCTTGGGGTCTCGATAAGACCATTGGTATTCGGGTACCCGAACGCGTCGAGATCGAAGGTCTGGATATTGGTGTCCATGGCGAAAACGGCTGGGATATCGGCACATTGCCGGAGCCTGCGGTTTCCATGCTCGGATAATCGGGTAGAATATGTACGGTGAAGAAGGGCTTTGGTGGCAAACCAAGCCAAAGCCCTTCTTATTTTATCAGCATCCTCTACATGGAGAAACAACATGAAATGGATTGTCGCAATCATTCAGCCGCATCGGCTTGACGCGGTCAAGCAAGCCCTGACCGATGTGGAGGTCTTTCGCCTGACTGTAGCCGATGTGCAGGGTTATGGTCGTCAAAAGGGACACACAGAATACTTTCGTGGTCAGACCATGCAGGTGAACCTGCTCCGCAAGGTTCGGCTGGACATCGCTGTGAACGATAATTTCGTGCAACCCACCATCAACGCCATTCTCAAGGGTGCGCGCAGTGGACCAGGCGGCAAAGGCCAGATTGGCGACGGCAAGGTCTTCGTGCTACCGCTGGATAACGTCACCCGCATCAGCGATGGCGTGCAGGGTAGTGAAGCTATCTAAGCCTCTACGAACACTGGAAAATTTCAGCTCCCCGGACGCCCCATGCGTTCGGGGGCTTTCTTATTCAGGGTGGATGGTTGCCGCCGCGCTAGGGTGCCGTCGGCCAGTTTTGACGGTACAATCACTGCAAGACGGGGTTGCTTTCCCCCGTCCGAGGCGGGCCGCGTGGCAGCATTTATTTTGCATTTAAAGCCAGATCAAACACTGATTACGGTGGCGTTTCTGGGGCTTTTTGTGGGGACGGTACTGTGGCTGGCGGGCTTCCGCATGGCCCGGCCGGCTTTGACCATGGTCTTGGCGGCGCTGGGAGGTTTTTGTGGCTACTTGGCCCCATTGCTGTGGCATTGGCCCATTGTAAATATCGCCAGTGCGATCATCATGGCGATCATTGGTGCACTGCTGGGGTCCATCGGTTTTCGCCTGATGCAGGCGATTCTTGTGGCGGCGCTGGTGGCTATTGCCATTCTTTCCGCGTTCGCCATGCAACATCCGGTAAAAGCTCAACGGCACACGAAACCGGCTCCGCATCAGGTAGCCCAAGCTGGGGTTGCTCCCACGCATCGTCAGCCGGACGCCCAAATGTGGCGGATATGGCACAACGCTCAGGATCGTTGGTCGGCTTGGTGGCATACAGTACTACAACTGCCGCGGGCTACGCGCAACCAAGCCCGGGCCGTGGCTTTTGTTTCCGCCCTAATTGTTTTGTTGCTGGCCTGGTTGTTCTGGCGCACCGCTTCCGTAGTGGCCAGCGCGTGTTTGGGTACGGTTGTGCTGGGCCTTTCATTGCTGGTTCTGGGGCGGGCGTTTGCTCCTCAGCTTCTCGCCCACTGGCTGGAGCAGTTGAATTTATTATGGCTGGTGGCGGGCACCGCGATCGCAGGCATCCTGTTTCAACTGGCGCAGGTCCTGCACCAATCGCAGCGGCAGAAAAAGGAGACAGCCAAAAAGCTGGAGGCCAAAAAAAAGGCCGCCTGATGGTCAAGGTTCCATCAAAACATTGGACCGGCCATGTGCCCTAAACGATCGTTGAGCCATCAAGGATTCCATGTGCAAAATCCGGGTACCAATTTTTGGCAGCAGCCCCTTGATCATGGCTTCACCGCCCATTTCATTTCCGTACTGCAACAGGAAAAATTTCTCTCGGGTGCGATTTTAGTGGTGCTGGGATTGCTGTTGCTGATTTTATCCCGGTGGCTATATCGCTGGATCATTGCCGTTGACGTGATCGCCATGGGCTGGATATTGGCTATGGTTGTGGCGAATAGATCCCTCCTGGTTGCGGTGCTGGTGGTGGCGGTGGCTGTCATTGTGGCCATTG
>JAKAYZ010000121.1 GCA_021816165.1 Planctomycetota bacterium
ATGTATTACCATGTGGGAGTCGATAATTTATCCATGCCGCTGGTGTTGCTGGTGCTGGCTCTGGAATTGATCGCCGGCCTGGCCGGCCTGGAAATTCAACAGGAAGCCAAACGGTTCTATATTCTGCTCATGTTTCTGGCTGCGGCAGCCATCGGGTCCTTAGTTTCTCTGGATTTAATGCTCTTTGCCGTATTTGTGCAGTTGGGCGTTATTCCCAGCTACTTTCTAATTGCCTTATGGGGCAAGCAGCGCAGCCAAACTGCGGCCATGAAATTCGCGCTGTTCCAGAGCTTGGGATCGGCTCTGATTTTTGTGGGGGTGATGGCCATGCTTGTTGCCACGCGGCAGGCCGGTATTCAGCACGGCTGCCTTGACCTGCCGCTACTTTTGCACAACTCCAAGTTTATGGCGCTTTTCAAACCGGGAGAGGCTGGGGCTGGTTTGGGTGAATTGATTTTCTTTTTAATTTTTGCGGGCTTGGCGACGCGCCTGCCTACTCTTCCATTGCATTTGTGGATTCCCGACACTCTGGCTGAAAGTACCGCAAGTGCGACCATGCTGTTAATTCCGGCCAACGCCATCATCGGAACTTATGGAATGCTGCGAATTTTATTGGGCCTTTTGCCATACCAATTTCTGCTGAACCATCTTCCGCTGGCAATTCTGGGTGTGGCCGGAATTATTTACGGTGGACTTTGCGCGTTAGCCCAGACCGACCTTAAAAGATTACTGGGCTACTGGGTGATTTCGCAGGCAGGCTACGTCCTGTTAGGCATAGCCATGCTTAACACGCTGACGCTGGAAGGAGCGCTGGTGCAGAGCATGGGGCTTGCGGTGGCGCTGGGACTCACACTCTGGATGGCCCAGATTATTGAACATCGCGCCCATCACTGCGATTTGAACCGGCTGGGCGGCCTGGCCCGACAGATGCCGGGATTTTTCGGGGCATCGGCGCTAGGTATGGCAACGGCATTGGGTATGCCGGGACTATGTTTATTTGTCGGACCCATCATGATAATTCTGGGTGCGATAGGAGCACATGCCATGTTTGCCGGACCGTCCACGCCCGTAATCTGGTCGCTGCCCGCCGTGATGGGGGTCCTTGCCGCCGCCGGCATGGTCTTGACGACAGCCTATATACTCTGGACATTTGAACGGATATATCTGGGCAGCCCCAAGCCGGAATTCCACCACTTTCCGCCCCTGCTCCTAGCCGAGCGGCTGGTACTTTTGTTGCTGATTGCGGGGGCGATCATCCTAGGCCTGCTGCCGGAAATTTTTATTATCAAACCCCTAAGCCCGGCCGTGGTGGCGCTGCTGGAGCCGATTCGGCAGGCGTTGGGCCATTAGGCCACCGGGTCCGATCAGTAATTTTGACCAAACTGTTTCTTTTCCGCTTCCTTCTGAATGATAATGTGTGGCCGCACCAGAATCAGCAGAACCTTGGTGTCGCGGACATAGCTGCGGTTGGTGAATAACCGGTTGATAATCGGAATCTTGGACAGAATGGGCACGCCCGATTCCACCTCCACTTCGCCCACCAGCCGCTGTCCACCAATCAGCAGTGTGCCGCCATCGGGTACACTGACCGTGGTGGCCAGCTCTGTCAGCGAGATATTCGGCAACTGCACAAAGCCGCCAGCCAGCGGGATACCGGAGGTCGTGGCCAATTCGGTACTTTGCCCACTGATATTAAAGGTCTGCAAACCGTTAAGCGTGGAAAGTGAGGGCTGCAGCGTCATCACCACATAGCGGTGATCAGCCGAGACCGTCGCCTGCACCGCCAGCACCACACCGGTGGTCAAGGTGGAGATATTCAGGTCGGTGCCCACACCAACCCCACCGACGAGGCCACCGCCGCCGCCAACCGTTTGGGTAAAGCTGGAAACAAAATTCTGCTGCTGGGCCACGGTGATGTAGGCCTGCTGACCGTTAAACAGCGTGATGCGCGGTGCCGTTACGGTGGTGGTATGCACATCTTCCTGGGTGGCCTGCATAAACAAATTCAACTGGTAATTGGAAAGGATGCCGCCGGAGATATCCAAGGCATTGGTCGCACTGGTCTTACCGGTGCCGGCACCGTTGCCCCCCAGTGAGCCGACAATACCAGTGGACTGCGGTGCCGCAATTGAGGCGGTGTTGTTATTAATGGTAAGCGGAGCGATATCCGGACCAAAGAATCCCTGCGGGAACTGCAAATTCCAGCCAAAGGCAAAATCGTTGAGGAAATTGGTGCCCACCAGCAGGAATCGGGCCTCTATGGAAATTTGAATGGCCCGTGATTCACGCAATTGCTGGAGCAAACTGGTAATCTTCTGCTGGGCTGCCGGAGTTTGGCTAACCACCAACTGGCCGCTGATCTCACGAATGGTGCCAACGGTTCCACCATTATCCACCCAAGTATTGCGATCCACCGTGTTTTCGATGAGCTTGGTAATTTCACGGACCATCGCCTTTTTGCTGGTGGTGGTAGACTGAGCACTGCCCGCGCCATTGCCTCCGCCGCCAAACAGATTGCCCTGATTATTGGCCGTGCCAGCACTGCCGCTGGTGGCGGTCGTATTGGTATTCTGCGTAGCGGATTGCAGATTAAACTGCGGGAAATTGCTGAAATTAGGCGCTTTCACCAGCAGGTCCTGAATGTCATATACCCGGACCACTTTCTGCTGGGCTAACTGATCGTTGGTACTGATGGTGATCACACCCTGGTCCACACTGTACCCGAGCTGCGTCGAACCACCGCCCTGCACCTGCTGAAGCACAATTTGCAGCACTTTCTTAAATGGTACATCGCGCAGGGTCAGGCTTACCGGCGACGTTTTCTCAACACCGGCGGCCGCCAAGGCACTCCAATTCACCACAATGTTCAGACCGGTTTGATTGCGCAGCAGGTCAATTACATTTTCAAAGGGTATCTGGGAAGCCGATATCTTCGGATCATTTTCGCTTAGCCGCTTGTCCACTTTGCGATCCATGGGCGATTCCGAAGAGGTCATCTCGGCCTCGCGCATGCGCGATAATTCCGGCCAATCACGGGGATAAATGAGCAGCCGTTGATAGGGAATCGTCTCCTCTTCGTTGGCCACTTCGTTTTCCTGAAGGCTATGAGAGCGATGATTAGCGTAGTGGTTGTACTTGGTATATTGAATCTGGTCCTGCACCATCCGGCGCATGAAGCGGGCGGTGTAATCCTGCGGATCAATCGCCACAATCTGGTCGAGTGTATCCAGGGCGTGCTGGTATTGCTGTTGCTTGTAATAATTATTGGCGGTCTGCATCAATTCATTGACCCGGATACGCCGCTCCGCCGCCACACGGGCCTCCAGTTGCACTTGAGATTGCTGAATTTTTTCCGCCTGAATTTTGGCAATAGCCGCTTGGGCCATCGCCTGTTGCTGCTGCACCAGAGCAATTTGCTGCTTGGCCCGTGTCATCATCAGATCATACGTACGTGGAGCAAGCAAATGACGGGAACTCGTCGCCGCAGCCTCCGCATTATCTGCACTGTTAAGCGCACGGTTGTAATGGCCGATTTTCAAGTCCGCATTGGATTGCTCCAGAGCGCTGTTGAACATGACTTGGGCACGCTGCGACAAAATCGCGTTGCTATAAATAGTCTGGGAAAGCAAGCTGACGGATTGTCCGGACGCAAGCTTTTTGGCATTGCGGCGGCCCAACCGAGCCGCCACATTGTGCGGGTTCAGCGCCAGCGCCGCCGTATACAGCGTAATGGCATTTTGATATTTACCAGCCTTGACCGCATCATCGGCTTCCACCACCAACAGTGAAGCTCTTTCGGCGTTGACTTGGGCCGGCGATTCCATCGGTATCGCGGGTTTGACCACGGAAGTCGGCTTGGGTGCCACAGAAGTACCGGACGCTGAATGAACCGCGGCCACCGACTGGTGAGCATGCTTGAGTTCCTGAGCTTTTTGCTCGGCGGCGAGCTTTTGCTTGGCCGCCAGAGCCGAAGCCGCTTTTTCGCTAGCCGCTGCTTGCGCGGCCTTTTCCTGGGCTGCCTGCCGCGCCGCCAGCGCGGCGGCCTGCGCCTTTTCACGGGCTGCCACAGCGGCGGCCGCCGCTGCAGCCTGCTGGGCCTTTTGCTCTGCGGCAACTTTAGCCGCAGCCGCTTCACGGGCCTTTTGCTCTGCCGCCAGTTTCGCCGCGGCAGCTTCCTGCTGAGCTTGTTTCTGGGCCGCCAGAGCCGCCGCAGCCCGCTCAGCGGCACGCTGCGTTTCCTGCTGATTTTGCTGGGCTGCTAATTGCCGTTGTACCTGCTGCTCATGGGCGGCAAGCGCTGTGGCCGCAGCGGCCTTCTGCATTGCCAATTGATGAGCCGCCGCCGCCGCTTTAGCCTCTGCCGCTTGGTGGGCAGCCGCCACCTTCGCCGCCTCAGCCGCCGCCTGTTTTTGGGCCGTGGCCAGCTTAGCCTCTTTGGCAGCCTGGGCGGCTTGAGCCGTCTGCTGCTGCGCCTTAAGCCGCGATTCAGCGGCCGCTGCCGCCTTGGCTTTCTCAGCAGCTATGATAGCGTTAACCTGGGCCACACGCTGTTGTGCGATAAGGTTTTCGTACGTGGCCGGTACATTGCTATTGCTACCCAAATCCACTCCGCTCTTGCGGATGGTATAAAGGTCGGCTTCGGCCGCATCGTAATTTTTGGCGTTGTAGGCCGCGATGGCCTTTTGCAGCAGTTGATTCATCGCCGGGACCATTTCCTTCTGCTTGGCCTCGGTAAGGGCAAGATTATCCTGGGCATCACGGCGAATTTCCGGAGCGGCGCTGGAGTCCTGAATCAGGTACCGATACAGACTCACCGCATGAGCCAGATGACCGTCCTGAAATGACATCTGGGCGTTACGGAAAATATCCTCGGCCTTGGCCGAGGCGGCCAATCCCGCATCCGCCTTTTCCAGAAGACTTTCCAGGGTGGTCCGCTCAACTGGAGTCAACTGCGAAGGATTAATCGATAGAAGCACTTTTTTGGCGGTGGCAAACTGCGATTGCTTCAGCAAAGTTGTACCGCGTGTGAGAAGCTCTGCCGCGGACGCTGTTCCCTGCGTCTGAGCGACGGCCATGGGAATCAAGGGCAAAGCGCCCCCAGCAACCAATACACCGGCAACACCTACAGCGAGCACCCTTGATCGAATTTGTTTCTTCAAGACTCTACTCCTAATTTACCGCACAAAGTCCTACGAAGTCTTAACAACGTCCTACGCTGGGATATCTTTAAACACTCCGTCGGCGCCTTTGATCCGTCCGGAGTCTATTTATTCGCGCTCCCATCTATCGATCTCTCTTGCAATGCCTCCTCCAAACTGCCCCCGGTGCCCAACCCACACCTGCGATAGTGTAAAACGGCGGGCCAACTCTTGCAACTGAAATCTGGTGGCCCGCCGAACGGACCCCGATCTTCGGCACCAAAATCTGATGCCTACGGCTTTGGTCCCACCGGCACCACTGGAGTTGGAGCAATGCCGGTTTGCGTCACCCGAGCATTTAATCGACTTTGCTCCGGGTTCACCGCATCCCAAGCGGAAGTCCGTAAGCTCAGCCGGCCATGGGAATGCTCCACAACTATGGTCAGGGAACTGCCGGCGGCGTTTTCCCTGGCATCCACCAACGTACAGCCAGTGGAAAAATTCACCAATTGATTTTCCAAAGCACCACTAACGTTGTTCATCAATGGTACCTGTTGAACATTACCTATCGCCTGCCCGGGAGCCACCCACTCATCGGCCACTGTCCAGACATTTTGAACCCATTTGAATATTCTAAAGGACGCTTGTCCCTGCGATCCCAACTGACTGCTGACCAGGAAGAAGTACTCTGACTGGCGAATTTTCACCGGCTTGGTCGACTTACTCCACGCGCTGACCAACCAAGGCTTGATCTTAGCGGCAGGATCCGTCAAACGATAGGGAAATTCAAAAACAGGGTTATACAATACTACTCTCATTTCGTAGCGATACTGCCCGCCCGAAAGAGCCGTCTGGTCATAAAAAATCACCGGGATATTCGTAAGACCGGCAACATTGCTGCCCGAAACACCTGCCCCCTGGAGAGGCACCGGCACGACACCGTTATTCTGCTGCATCTGTTGGCGCTGCATTTGTAATTGTTGCAACCGTTGCATCTGCAACATACGGGCCATGGCGGCCCGGGCACCGCCCGCGCCGGCCGGTCCCTGATTAAAGGCTCCCGGAGCAGGACGGAAGCCCGGCCCAAAGGGTGGCATCCCACCAGGACCTTGCTGCGGAACTACGGGAGGCTGTGGCCGATTGACCGGCGCTATCAGGTGTCGCGTGGCCTCAAGCGTGTGAAACGCCGGCGTGATGATTTCACTCTGCGCTTGATCCAGCAGCCCCAACGCAGCGGCAATCTGTGTCGGTGTCGCATGGGACAAATCAACCTGCGGCAAGGGCTGCAGGTACGTTCCCTTCACCAGCACCCACGGCCCCCACTGGCCGCCTGGCAGACGTTCCTGCCGCCGCACTTGAACGCGGTAAAATGTGGTGCGCCGATAGGACCGCGGCAAACCCGATTCATCGGCTTGGAGATGACTGCCACCGGCCAAACTCTTGTGCCAACGGGTCACTGGAAAGGCTGCTTTTAGCTCCACCCAGTGAATGTCCTCGGGTTCAGGCGTATCGGTGGCCACACCGCGACCCTGCACGGCCTTGAGATCGATCAGACGGGGCACACGCGGTACGTAAAAAAGCCAGTTTTTAGCCACGGGATTTATCGTATTTTGCAAGGCTTGATTTCTCGGCCCGAAGGAAACAGCCGGCAATTGTGTCAACGCCAAAGCTAATGGTTGTA
>JAKAYZ010000122.1 GCA_021816165.1 Planctomycetota bacterium
GTGCAGTTGTATGTTCGGCGTTCGCAGGGCAGGCCGGTTGTCGCCCTGCGCGATTTCCGGCGGGTGAAGATAGCTGCGGGCCAGACCGCGAAAGTTAGCTTTCAAATAACGCCTGAGATGCTGGGGACATTTGAAGACAGAGGTGAACCGCTTTGCCCGACCGGCAGATTGGACTTGATCATATCCGGCGCAGCGCCAGTGGAGCGCAGCGTTGCGCTTGGCAGCGCCAAGCCTGCAGTCGCCGAGGTGACGATTGTTTAGAAGGCCGGCAGCGGTGGTATTGAAATCCGGTATTGCCTTGCCATTTTTCATCGATCTAATCACGTCGCATGGCGGTGTGCGGCCGTCAACAGGAATCAGGAGGTGTTTCATGCGTAGCGAACCCCGGTACTGGAAAATAATAATTTTGGTATGGGCGGTCATGGCCGGTCTGGTTGCGGCAGGGCCAGCACGCGCCGGAATCTGGCAGTTTTCGGTTAAGACCGGCGTGCAGCATGGCCGGGCGTATTTATGGATACCATCCCATTGCAAGCATGTGCGTGGAATTATATTGGGTCAGCAGGTCATACTGGAAAAGCCCTTCATGGAGGACAAAAACATACGCGCGGCGGCCCGGGCGGAAAATCTGGCCGAAGTGATCATATCCCCATGGATCGTTAATTACTTGAACAAACCGAACTATAAGGCGCAGGTGGCCGGTTTATACCGTGTGCTGGCCAAGCTTGCCAAAAAATCGGGTTATGGAGAGATTGCCCATGCGCCGTTCATAATTGTGGGCCACTCCGGTGGTGGTATTCTGCCATGGCGCATGGCTTATTACGACCGGCATCAGGTGATTGCCATCGTCACCCTTCACTCCGCACCGGCGCTGCCAACATTTTGGAACCGCAATGCCACGGCCAATGGCGTGCCGACATTGGCGGTGAGTGGTCAGTATGAAAGTTGGAACAGCCCGGTGCATTCATTGCAATGGCATGTAAGCTGGGTGCGGGGACTGCTGCTGTATTTTCGGGGATATTGGAGCCGGGCCATGGTGAGTGAAATCGTGGAGCCAGGAGCCGGCCATTTTTCGTTGACGCCGACACTTACGCGTTACATCGGCGAATTCATCCGGCAGGCCACCAAGGAACGTCTGCCGGCCCGGATCGGCAAAAATGGCCGTCCCGTACTACGCCACATACCCTTAAAAACGGGTTGGCTGGGGGATGTTCAACTGCTGCGCCCGGCCATATTTCCGCCGGCACCGTATGCCCAGTACAAGGGTGAACCGCAACTGGCATTCTGGTTTCTGGATAAAAAACTCGCCATAGATGGTGAAAATTTCGAGGCGCGGCGTCGATCGAAGCGTGATCAGCGCATCACTTTCGTGCAGAATGGCAAGCCTGTTAAGCCGGGTTGGCTCGAGCCGCTGAAGTTTCAGCCCACAGGCAATGGCATGATATTCAAGGTGCATGCGGCATTTCTCAAGGCCAAACCCGTCGGTGGTTCAGATCCCGGCAAGCCGTTGGGGCATGGGCCAGGGCCGAGCCGATTCCGCCTGATCGGAGGGTGGAATGGCGGCGGTCGGCAGGTGGGACCGAACGAATTCGAGATTCATTTCAGCAATTTTGGCATTCATAGCTGGCGGGCACGATCGATGATGATCATGGCGTATGTAAGGGGAAACAAGAAATGGGCTTACGCCGAGCAGGCGGGTGGCATTACATTTCCTAATTTTTTAGTGCATGGAGCGAAACAGCATCTTGACTTCCCCAAAATAAACAATGTCGTAGCCGGAACAAAGACCCTTCCACTTAAGGCGGTTGCAAGTTCCGGTCTGCCCGTAAGCTATTACATTACCAGTGGCCCGGCCCGCGTGCGTGGGGGCCAGATCATTTTTACGCGTATCCCGCCGCGGGCGAAGTTTCCCGTGGCAGTGCGTATCACCGCGTATCAATGGGGGCGGCCGCTACCGCCTTTGGTTGCCAGCGCGCGGCCAATTACGCAAACTTTTTATATTCTGCGTCACGCCCAATGACATATCAAACGGCCGTGTTGCGGGGCGTAGGCGGCCCTCTGCGCAGGTCAGGGCGGGTGTATTATTGTGCGTCCCCACGGCGATGCCTATGGAAACGTGAATTCGGGATAAGGAATTCCGTAGCTTTGTTTATTCAGGTTGGTACGTTCATCGTGGCACAGACATTCCTCTCTGTGGCGCTTTATTCCGGGCTAAATCACAGGCAAGAATGCCTGTGTCACCTTGGTTAAAGTGAATTCGGGATAAGCCTTTTTGCCGCCCGCTCGCCGGCCGGTTGCTTGAAACATCGCCAGAAAAATTTGTTAACCATGACTTTTTATCCCGAACTCACGTTATGGAACGTTCGACGCGGATGTCATTTCCAGGCCGTGAGTGTCAAGCTGGAATAGCCGTCAATGCGTATGCCATGCTTGAAGAAAGATTTGCCGCATTTTTCAGCCCGGTTTATCCAGGTAGGATGCCGGGATGTTGCGATCCACGCCGGTCTGAATTGCTCGCCCGCGCGATGAATCCACGCCTCCCCCGCCCAAGGTTCCCGAATATGAAACGTGATCGTACGACCGGTGGGGTTGTGGATCAAAAGCATCGGCCCCATAGAGGTATTAACTCTGATTTCCATCAGGCCGGCGGACAGCCGGGTATGCACAACCGGCGGTGTGCGGCGCGTCCAGACCGGGTGGATGGCAAGCAGGAAATAGCGATGCGTGCCTTTGCGATAAAGCCGAACGTGACCAGTTTTGGGCAAATGATTCCACAGGATCATGCGTCGCGCGTGGAGGCGAGCGGGCGAAAACATACTCGTGGGGTGGTCGCTTTCATGCGCATAGTCTGACGCCAGAACGTGAATGACGAGTGAACCGTAGCGCCATCGGTGAGTACCTGCAGGATCAAATTTTCGGTCCGCACCGCGCCAAGATTCTGAAGACAGGGCTAAAACGGTGCCATCGACGCCTGCAGCGTCCTGCGTTTTCATCGACGTGAGAGTAACCCAGCCAATGAGTCGGTTTCGGGTGAAGATCCATTCCTGCCGCCCTTTCCAGGCAATAGCCGGTTGGCCATAGCGCGAAAGTCGGTAAACGGTGCAGAGGGTGGCAAATCTGCGACCGACTACCACCGCATTATGTTCGTGCTGCGACAGTGCGGCGTAATGGCTGTAGCGTGCCCAGTCATCAGGGTCTGAACTCGCGGGCTTGATGCATACTTCACTGGCGACATCCTGGAGTGCGGCCGACATGGGCCATCGTCCGGCGGTCGGTTGTCGGCCGGGCGGGAAGCCAACCATGCAACCCACATAGGTGCTTTTTCCGCTATTAGTGCCAACATATTTTCTTCCGACCCCGGCAAATGAAAACGTCCCGAATCGGCCGCGTGGACCTTGAATATTGCGGTCGAAGACAAAATAGCCATTGGGAGCCGGTGCCGGAGTCGCCCAGTGGCCCCAGTACGCCGCCTGTATTAAATCGCCCTTCGGTTTGTTCATCAACGCCACGCGCATGTTCTGTGAAGAGCGATTGAATTTGGCTTCAATCATCGCAGGAACCTCTCCGTGCACCCGGTTCCAGTAATGCTTCCATGATGGGGCGGTGTAGTACTCCGCCACATTCAGAGGCTCTACGCTGAGAGGATAATAATTTTTCCCTGATTTGAGCATTTTCATTGCGATCGGATCATGCGTAAGTTCCCACGCCCGGGCGATGCTGATGATGTCGATACCGTGGTAGGTGTAACATTCGTCCTGAGAATCAATATAGGTAAAGCCGCCGTCGGCAAATTCTGCCCGCTGATACAGGAATCGCAGCCCCTTTTTCGCCATGTCCAGATAGTTGTGATCAGGAAACAGCATATGGGCGTATATCAAGGTGATAATGTAGTGGACGTCGGCGTTGGGGTAGGCGGTGTAGGGGCGGTCGGCCATGAAGCGCGATACCGCGGATTTGCCCGTGTAGAGATCAGCTTTGACTACCGCATGGATATTGGCCTTGAGAGATCGCTGCCACTGCGTTTGTTTTGATGGCGGCAGTATCCCCGGGAAGACCGATTTTACCATCAGATACATCTCGGTCATTATGGGTGAATAGCCGAAATCGCCGAGATCCGGGTCGCCTGGCTGGTGCGTTCGATAGATGTAATCAAAGCGCTCGAGTAACGGAGCAACAATGGTCGGGTCGCCAAAAAATGGGCTCTGGCGATCACAAAGTGCCTCGGCCAGAAGCAATGCATTTTCGGAAACCCGATGCGGCAGAATCCAACTCTTCGGCATTTGGCTGTATGGGTAGTGAGGGGTTGGCTTTTTGAGGAATTGTCGGACCCATCGACAAAATTGGGTTGCAACGGGATTGTGACGAAAATCGGGAATATGTGGAAAAAGATTTGGGGGTTCTGCGCCTGCTGATACTGGCGCTTCCGCCAGCATATGTCGGGCGTCAGCCAGGAGGGTGCGCACTGCGGAGGATCGGCCAGCAAGCAGATCGACTCGAGCGCGGTGCAAAACCCATTTTATTGCCGCTACTTTCAGCTTCTCGGGCATTGATTGAGACGGTAATTTCGCGGTGGCTATTGCCAGGCTCGCAATGGCCGAAGTCGGGGTATCGGCAGCAGCGTCGTACTGAAAATGCACAGTCACCACCGCTGCTAAGAAGATGGCCATCAATCTGACTTTCAGCTCTTTCATTTATTTAATACTTCCATCAAGCAAAACTTTTGCATCGCGCGATAACGCTTCCTTTGCCTGCAACACCGCGCTATCAGACCGGCGCGGCGGCCCGGGACGCCGCCTCAGGCATTATGCCCTGCTCTACGCGGGGAACATCGGTACAGACAAACTGCTATCGCGACCGGAGGCTCCAGTCGCGGTAGTCAAACACCTCTCCTCGACCGTGCACCATGACCCGCATAAAGTTGCCGTTTCGGGGCGCGTATGACCACGGGCTTTTGAGCAGCGGCCATGCGGCATAGTTTCGGATGCGGCCATTGACAGCATCGGGGCCGTTAAAGGCGCACTGCAAGGTGTTGCCCCGGCGGTCGGTGTATGCACCAATCAGCCAGCCGCCATGGCGACGCACGCTTGGCGTTGCATGGTCCAGAACCGCCCGGCGATACTTTTCCAATACCGCCAGCGGGGTGGCTGCCCGAAAATCACCCGGGTAAGCCGTTTCAAGCGCGACGGCGGCCTGCAGCCTGTGCAGTATAAATTGAGAATCGCCGGGCATGGGCTTGCTGGCGGGTGAGAGAATTCTATCCGATGGCTTCCACGAAAAAGTGTGACTCGCGGACAGCGCTATGAGTACTGAACCATAGTTAATAAAAATTCTTCCGTCACTCTGCGATTGATTGATGCAGGCGAGATAACCGCCCGGAATATAGCCGAGGATGTAAGGATTGCGATATCGCGGTGGAATGTTAAACACGTACAGCGTGGTGCCCCGATGCTGGAGTTCGTTTTCGTTAAGTGTCACGCCATGAGTGTGCAGGCCGCTGGGGTTATTGTGCGGGTCGTGGTTGTTATCTGCGGCGGGGTTGGTAACCCATAAAAAATCATTGGACCGATAGTTGGCCGTTTCCCACATGACGCCATCCGGATAGCTCTGGCCGTAAAATCGGCGTCCCGGCCACTTACCGGACCGGCTGAAAATAATATAGCTGCGATTGACGTAACTGTACAAAGCCCAGTTATCGAAAACCGACTCATAGACATAAGGTTGGCGGCGGTCGCGGGCCATAGGCAGCATCCAATGGGGAAAGCGGTATCCGCCGGTAAAGGCCCGCAGGGCCCACTGTGAACAAAGCCCATCGGGGGTGATGCGCTTCGACCCTCCAAAGTAGGCCCATAGCACACCATCCACCCCCCAGGGCGTTTGTGTCATGACGTCCGGGTAGGACCGCGGCGCAAAGGTGCCCAAGATTCCGTTGAGGTAACAGGGCGCGTATTGGATGAGCGCGGTCTCAAACGCCATGCGTGCCGCCCGCCGCATACGCGGATTGGTTGAGCACTCAGCGACGGTCAGCAATGGCAGAATATCCTGGCTGCCGTAGGGCCTGGAGGCCCACTCTTCCGAGCCGGTATGAGCTATTTCGGCAATGCGCTGACAAAGATACTTCTTTCCGGTGGGGTCTTGTCGCGAAAAGTAATTTCCGCTCCACGTTGTGCGCTTAAACCACGGGTCAGGGTGGAACGCCGCCGGCCCCCACTGTTCGGTAGCAAGATACCGTTCAGTAGCCGCCATAATGAGGTGATTGCTGGTGACCAGCCGCCGATAAAACACGGCCCCGGTATATATTTTTCTGAAGCGTAATCGCAGTGCCACAGGCATAAAGCGCTTAAAGCGTATGTAGCAGTCAATGCCGGGCCACGCCAGAAAACCGGTGTTGCCGCCGTACATCCAGCGGTTGATTTTGTTGCCAGGCGTCAGCGCATCTAAAGCCTTATCTGCTTGCTGGCAGGCCTCGCGTATCTTGCCCTGCTTGAATAGCACCTCGGCAATCCAAAACCGATTGGGTAGATAGCGGGCGTTGGCCCGAGTCCGAAGGTAGGCGTCTACGGATTGAAACGCCATGGCCTGCCGCTGGGCAAAACTTGTTGCGCTGCCCGCATCGGCGCCTTGCACTGGCACGCACGTCGCCGCTATCAGCCCCATCAGGACGCACAACCAGACCCGCACTGCGGCGGCGACCGCCAGGCTCCTGATATCAGAATTTTGCGTGTCCGCGGCATCATCGTACCGGAAATGAACGGTCGCCAGCCTGACGAAGGCAATTATCCGGAGCCTGACTTT
>JAKAYZ010000123.1 GCA_021816165.1 Planctomycetota bacterium
TTGCTTCATCGAGGGGGAAGCCATGCACTAAAACAATGTCTGGAATGTTGTTCAATATTTGCTCCGACCCAGTACGCCAACAGCGAGGCGTAAAAACCGCGCCCCATGCGCCAGAGTTTACTCGAAGAACAAATATTTCAACACTTTTTTGAATTTCCTGATAGGTTTGCCGGCCCGGCATGGTTCCCATTCCGAAATGCCGGTTTCAGGACTGCATGCGAGTCACGCCCCGTTTGTGGGACATATCAGGCTTTGATTTCAGGCCGATTTTCCGCCGGCCAGTCTACATGGAAAAATTGGCCCGACGGAGAATCCACCCGCTCATAGGTATGGGCACCAAAGTAATCGCGTTGGGCCTGAATTAAATTAGCCGGAAGAACTGCGCAGCGGTAAGCATCGTAATAGGCAAGGGCCGACATGAACGCGGGGGCGGGAATCCCGTTATTGGCCGCCAATGTGACAACTTTCCGCCAATCATCCTGGCCGTTTTGTATCTGCCGGCGGAAGTACGGGTCCATAAGCAAATTGACCAATTGCGGGTTGGTCTGATACGCATCGGTAATCTTTTGCAGGAATTTAGCACGAATGATACAACCGCCCCGCCAGATTGACGCGATGGAGCCAAAATCCAGTTTCCAGTTATATTCTTTCTGTGCCTCGCGCATCAGTTGAAAACCTTGGGCGTAAGCGCAGATTTTTGAGCAATACAGCGCCTGACGAATGGCTTCAACAACGGCTTTGCCAGCCCGTAACTTTTTAATGACGGGACCGCGTAATTTCTTCGATGCAATCAGGCGCTCGCCTTTGATCGCGCTCATGCAGCGGGCAAAGACCGCCTCGGCAATGGAATTGGCGGGAATGCCCATATCCAAAGCATTAGAGGCCGTCCATTTACCGGTGCCCTTTTGGCCTGCCGCATCGAGAATGACATCCACCAGAAATTTTTTCTTGTTTCGCGGGTCTTTCTGCCGCAGCACATCAGCGGTTATTTCAATCAGGTAGGAATCGAGTTCGGTCTGATTCCAATCGGAAAATATTTCCGCCAGTTCATCGGGTTTAAGCCCCAGCAGCGATCGAAGTAAAAAGTAGGCTTCGCTGATGAGTTGCATAAGGCCATATTCAATTCCATTGTGCACCATTTTGACATAATGCCCCGCACCGTTTGGCCCCAGATAGGCGGTGCACGGCACCCCGCCCTGTACCGGCTTACCAGGCTCGGCACCGGGTATCGGCTGGCCGGTCCGGGCATCTACTTTGGCGGCAATGGCCGTCCATATCGGCTCCAGATGTTTCCACGACTTGGGATCGCCACCGGGCATAAGTGATGGGCCGAAGCGGGCACCCAACTCACCACCGGAAACGCCCGAACCAAAAAATTTCAGTTTCCCGGCGTAATCTTTCTCCCGACGAATGGTGTCGGTCCATAGACTGTTACCCGCATCCACCACGATGTCATCGGCATCGAGGCCAGCTTCAATAAGCTGCTGAACAATGCTGTCCACGGCCGGCCCGGCTTTTACCAGAACGATAATCACCCGCGGCCTGGCAATCGCAGCAACAAACTCTTTTAATGATTGGCAACCCACGAGTTGCCCCGGGGTGCCGGGGTTCTCTTTAATAAATTCGTCCATCACACTGGTGGTACGATTAAACACGGCGATATCAAAGCCATGGTCGGCAATGTTCAACGCCAGATTTTTGCCCATAACAGCCAGGCCGATCAAACCGACGCGTGGATTTGCGGATGTCATCAGTTTAGCTCCTCAAGTGCGATGCCAATTTTTGCGCCCACGAGAAATCCGGCTTCTCATGTCGATGCAGAATCCTATCACACCATGGGATGATAAACCAGAAGACGGCTGCGGTGGGCGGGTGTCCGCAAGTTGGATTGTGCGCAAGATAAGAAGTGCCGCACTGATCGCCAGGCGCCAAGGATCAACAAGGTAGGTTTGATCCAGTAAATGCCTTGGGGATTAAAAGGGTGGACCCCCCGGGCCAAATGGGGGACGCCTTCCACCGCCCCCTGGCCTGCCCCATCCGCCCCCGCCCCCGGCGCGGCCGCCTCTGCCTCCGCGGCCCCGGCCACCTGGATGTTTGTAAAAACTCCGATCCGGCTGGCCGCGAAACTGGCGGCTTATAAATGGAAATTCATTGGTAACCACATAATAATAGGTGCCGTCGGGGTATTCCGGTGTGACACCAAAGCGTCCGTTGGCGGCATCCAAATCGCCGGCACCGGCCACGTATTGAAAATCGCCGGTGTAGCGACCGTCATATCTTCCGCCGGGTCCGGCCGGAGGACTGGGCCGATCCCCCCTCCGGAGGCGATAACTGGAGCGCAAAAGCCGCACTTCGCTGTGGGCGTTATGCGCCTCTGCGTAGCCCCACGGCCCGTAAATCGGAAATCCATCCGCCGCATAGCCGATAAGTGTCACCTTGCCCCAACCATTGAGCGAACGGATAAGTTCGGTCGGAACGCCGTGGTAATGATAGGTACCGTCGTGCTGCACATGGGCATGGCTCGCGTCAAGGCCCAGGTTACCAAAGCCGGTCAGCAGTGTTTTATTCCAGATTGAATCGCGCTCATGGTGCCAGAAACCGGCGGTGCCCGGATCAAAAACTACACCATCAAGCCCCACGCCGAAAATCACCCAATTATGGACGGGAATCAGCCTCGATAGCCGGTGCGGGTGCAGGGGCATCCGAAAATGAAAAGCCTGTGGACGAATGGCATTCGGACAGCCGCGGTCCGGAAACCTGCCCACCTTGTGATTGGGGATACCATTGCTGTCGCAGTAACGGTAACTACCGCGCACATAAAACCGCACCCGGCTTTTGTATTTGGGATAGACATTGCAGGGTTCAAGCCTGTTTGGCCCCATGCGCATCTGTGCCAACGCGGATGATCTCACTCCGCATGGTAAGCCCGCCAGTGCCAGAAGCCCCATCCATTGCCGCCGATTTAACCTCAACGCCATGTTCCACACTCCTGCAATAGCCTCGCTGCATCAGACACGCTATGTGCCGGTCGAAGTTGCACGATAATTTTGAGATGGCTAATAAATTTCCAACGACAGGGCCGCGTCAATTGGCTATCATACCCCTTGCGTGCCGTGTGCCCAAGGGCCTGACTAAAAAGGCTAAGCGGGCGGAGAGATCGGCAATCCCAAGTGTGATGGCGAAAATGGCCACACCCGCTGAATATGATCGGAGCAGCGATGAAAACAACATACCAACTGGTCGACGATTTTGTCCAGCGGACTCAATTTATGCAGTGGGGCGATGAGCGTATCATGGAGGCAGCCAGACAAGTGGATGAAGCGGAATATTATCGTGATCGGGGCATTTCGTTTGGCTCCCTGCATAAACTGCTGGTACACATGATGGGCGCTCAATGGATTTGGCTTGAAAGATGGAAGGGCAACCGTCCAACCAAGCTGCCCGATGCGGAGGATTACCCCACTCGCGATGCCATCGATAAATACTGGCCGGAACTGCACCGCGATTTTATTACCTTTATCCGGGCCCAGTCGGAGCAGGGCATCCATCGCACGATCCAATACAAAAATTCACGCGGGCAGGAATTTATTCTGCCCCTCTCGGAGCTAATCTGCCACGCGCTGGATCATGGCACCTACCACCGTGGGCAGGCCAACACCCTGATTAAACTCTCCGGCGGGAAGCCCGTTTCAGTTAACTATTTTGAATACAGTCTGCAACGTCAGGCGTCACCGGCCGGTCATCACATGGTGTAACGACAACCCGGCCAATGCATCACCCTTGCGAAAAGAGCAGGATAAGGAAGATCAGCAGGAATCCGTCCGAGTAACGGCAGGATATGCCCTACCAGCGTGCTTCGCAAACTGAAGGCGTAAAGAGATCATCGGCGGGGCATACTACGCACCTGCTGAGTTGTGTTCGGTTGGCCATTTATTGTCCGATAATACCGTGCGGATTCTATGCCCAGCGACGACGGAAATGCACCTGGCGATGTTGGTTGTGTTATTCGATTCTCTGTGCCTTCCATGTTGCGATAAAATCGCAGCCTGTATTAACGTTGCACCACCCATCGGCCGATACATCTCTTGACGACAACATCTTTGGTTCGGTGCGTCCGATATTTGGTTGACTGGCCATCCGAGTGGCCGATTTTTGGGGTGCTGAAACGCAGGCATTTTATGACACAGCAAGTTTATAGTTCAGTCGAAAATGGCCTACTGGACCGGACGACCAATAATGGCAGTCGATCCGGATCGAAGGCGGGCATCGCCGGGCTCGGACCAGCGGCCATGACTTCACAATGGGAAGAGGACGGGTGGCGGCAGCAACGCACACCGGGGTCTTATGAATGCTGGAACTTTGACGTATTGGACTCCATGGGGAATGGGGCATCGGTAAGTTTTTTTGATGGCCTGTATTTTCATCCGAAATATCTCCGCGAGGAGGCACGGTTTTACCGATCCGGCTCTCACCCCAAGCTCAAAAATGTCCGGGAACAATCCTTGGCCAGCTTTTACCCGGCGGTGGCCATTTCCCTTTTCCAAGGGGGGCGCCGCATTGCGCATGCCGTCAACGTTTATCCGCCCGGTTCATTTCGTGGCGAACAAGGGTCTCCAGAAATTGCCATCGGACCCAACCGCATCACATTGCGACAGGATGGAACTTTTGGCCTGCAGATGCGGGCTTACCCCACCGAAAAATCGATTGCTGGCCCCAAGGCCCGTCTCGACCAGATGATGTTCGCAGAGCTTACCTTCCGCCCCAAATTGCCGGGGGTGCAACACAGCCAACTCCTTCGCCCCAACGTGGATGATGGTGCCCGGCACACATGGGTGGTAGCGGCCCCTCTGTGCGAAGTAACCGGCCGAATTCAACAGGTCAATCTGCGGGATGACACACTCGCGTTGGATCTGCCTGTGCAGGCCAATGGCTTTCATGACCACATTTTTGGCGGGTCGGGGATATGTCGCCGCATTAAACGCATTATTCGTGGCCATGCGGTTGGCGACGATTGGGCCATTGCATGGAACCACTCGGTTGGAAATCTTTGCGATGGAACGACCGATTCCATCTGCCTTTTTGAAACCGACACGCAACCGCTGATTATCCCGCACCCACAGGTAACGGCCGTTCAGCGGAATACCTCGCATTTTCTGGTGCCATATCCCGCACATCTGAGCATGCATGGCAGCGATCTACGCGGCAACGCCATTGAATTGCTGGTGAAGCATCATGATGTACTTGAGGCCGGTCCGGGGCTGGTTCGCAGCACGTGCTCGGTACAGCTTACAACGCGCGGTAAAAGTCGCTTCGTGGGCATGGGCCTGCTGGAGACAAATTCCACCCGCAGTGTTGGCCTTCCCATCATCAGCGATTGGGCATCGCGGTCGGTTATTCGAATCGAAGCCGACGATCCGCTGTGGCGGCTGTAGGCTGACGCCGCAAAAAATGATTTAAAATATTGCCGCGCACTCTCACACCCGATCGCGCAAGGCATTTTGAACTATCACCGCATCTTTCATCCTACGTCCCATGGCCAAAATGCGGGCACCCGGATGAACGCCACATGCTGGCTCCCACGCCACACCGACGCTATCGAATGGTGTCCGCTGGCGACACCAATCCCAATTCCGGTGAATCTGGCCTAAGCGAAAGAGTATTATTCCATCGATCCCGATTCCACCGCCCCGCCGTCACCCTTCGGGTAATGGCCGCCACTACGCCCTGCTGTGACGGATAAATGATGACCGCGAGATTTTGCTTTGCATACGGTGCAAGCCGTCGCTGCCATGCGTCTGTATCCAGCCCCAGTCCACCGCGCGTTTTTACCTCCAACGTCGGCTTGGATGTCAGGTGGGTATCATTCGGCAAGCTCGCCAGCGTGCGGCGCAATCGCGTCTCATCAAAGGGTCCGGTCGTTATTACCTCAAAGGCTCGCAGGGCTGGGTGCTCAATCAACTGCGGCCCGGTGGCATAGCACCCATCGCGGCTCACCGGTATTAAACCAGCCGCTGTGAGGAAATTGGGGGCCAGACCGGCGCGCGTGACGGCACCGGCGGTTTCAAAGATAAATCGATCCAACTCGCCGGTTGTACCTGCCAAGGCCGCCGGCGTACCGGTCAAGCGCCATTTAATATCGTCGCAGATGAGAGTCGCCGTGCGCTTACCAAGCTGCAACGCATCGCAATCGCGCCCCAGCCAGAGCGTTGCTTCCACCACCTGTTCATCGACGGCTATCAGTTCCAGCGGTGCCGCGGGTAATGATGCAAAGTCGGCAGCGGGACTGAGCTTTATGCCCGCCAACGCACCATTACCAGCCACCGCCATTATGTGCTCAAGATCGGGAAAATATTGTTGATGACCACGCCGACCACCGGTGCGCCGGGCGGGGTCGGCATGCACCACTGCCGATCGGGGCAGTCGCCAGATTGGCTGCACGACATCCGCCTGCACCACCAAATGCGGCAGTGATAGGGCTTGCAAATTGCGATGCGCCATCCAACTGCGAACCGGCGATACATCCACCGCCAGCAGCGGAAACTTTCCCGCCAGGGCAATGGCATCGCCACCAATGCCGCAGCCGATATCCACGGCAAGAGCGTTTGGCCCGACCGCCGCCGCAACCACCGCAGCTTTATGCAGGGCGGCGGCAAGCGGTGTCGCCTGTTCCAGGGCTTCAGGCAGGGCATAAAACAACGACACACGCGGCTGTAATATTTTGAACTTCTCTGCCAGCGCCCGGCGCGATG
>JAKAYZ010000124.1 GCA_021816165.1 Planctomycetota bacterium
CTTCACCATGCAGCCACCCCGGGACGCGCAAATTTCACATGTGTACCCATTGCGTTCACAGCCGTGGATGCGATTGAGAATAATCCGTGATATTTCATCGTCTAAACCAAGCGGTTGCGTGACGTTGCAAACAACTGATGGATATGCTGCCGCCGCCTCCGCCACCATGCGCGGAATGTCTGTCGTGCTGTGCCTCCCCGGCGAGAGAAAATAAGGATGCACAATGACTCGCGTGGCACCCTGCCTCACACAGGCTTCAAACGCCTGCGGGATGCTTGGATCGGCCAATTCCATGTGTGCTGGCTCGACAATTTTGTAGCCCGATGTGCGCCGAAATCTTTCAGCCACCTCGTTGAGCATGTCGTTGGCGGCGGCAAACCGGCTGCCGTGATCCACAAGGATAATCCCGGTCTGTGCAACACTTTGCCCGCTATTATCTGCTGTTGCCATATCGCATGCTCCATAAGAGTCTCATCGTGCAGCGGACGATTATAGGCGCACTGGAATTCAAGTTTCTAACCATCGCTGACTGGCACCATTCACCGGGCGCGCTACCGTTTGTCCCATAAACCAACCGGCGGCCGATTGGAGGGTAAAGCGTTATCAATTGCGTTGTCATCAGCCGATACCGTTCTTGTACCCAAATCTGGTTTCTTACAATCGGGAGAGTCACAATGATACACCCAACGGTGTTGCACCGAATGTTGCCGACCATCGTGCCCTTGGTTTTGGAATGGGTTACTTCGGTCGAAAAGGATCTGCGGGATGTAAGTCGCCCGCTGACGGCTCACGAGACGGCGGATGCTGTCGCCCTGGGGCTGGAACATCCCAATATGGTTCGCGTTGCGGTGGTTGAATCGTTTCCAGAGCCTTCGGCGGAACTCAAGCATCTTGCCGGGCAATTGCGTATTCTCACGCCCGGAACCATGTCCCTGACCTTTGGCCGACTCATTGTGATAAAAGCAACCGCACCCGACCTGTCTCAACTCGTCCTGCATGGTTTGGTTCATGCCGTCCAGATTGAGCGATGCGGGGGCGTGCGGGCATTTCTGCAGGAATATTTCGCTCAGTGTCTTGAGTATGGTAAAGACGACTGTCCGATGGAAGTTGAAGCTCGGACGAAGATCGAAGATTTGTCAGCACACAGGGTTTAATGCGCTGTATCCCACCGAAGCGGAGACACCAACACGCCTTTGGCATTGAATTGTCGCCACGCCAAGGTTATGTTCAGGGGTTTGCCCAAACGCGGGTAACGGGTCTGGTAAGGTAGGATTGCAGCACGCATGGATATAACAAAACTTTGTGATCGGCATACGTCAGTCGTCGGGTTACAGTGGGGGGATGAGGGTAAAGGTAAGATCGTTGACATCCTCAGTGAACATTTTGATCTTGCCGTGCGCTGGAATGGCGGCAGCAATGCAGGTCATAGCGTACACGTGGGGGACCAAAAATATGCGTTTCATCTTATCCCCAGTGCGATCCTTCGCCCGCAATGTGTGTCGGTGCTGGCCAACGGTGTAGTTATTGACCCGGTGCAGCTCATTCGTGAAATTGATGCCCTTCAGCAGCGCGGTATTGCGATTGAAAACAATTTAAAAATTTCCTCCCAGGCGCATGTCGTCATGCCCTACCACAGCCGTCAGGACAAACTGGCTGAAGAAAAACTGGGTGATAAAAAAATCGGCACCACGGCACGGGGCATCGGGCCGTGCTATGCCGATAAGGCATCGCGGCATTTTGCCGTTCGCATGGCGGACCTTATCGAACCCGACCGTCTGCAAAACCGTCTATCCCACATCGTGCCCGAAAAAAATGCCATATTTGGAGCCCTCTTCGGCAGCGAACCCATGGCCTGGCAGGCGATCCTTGATGAGTACATTCCGCTCGGCCAGAGGCTGAAGCCATTTGTGTGCAATACCACGGCCCTGTTGCATCGGTCGATGGCCGGTGCAAAAAAGGTGCTTTTTGAAGGGGCTAACGCAACACTGCTGGACCTTGACCACGGCACATTTCCGTTTGTGACCAGCAGCAATTGCGGCACGGGCGTATGCGTGGGTACGGGCGTACCCCCGCAGGCGATTGGCCGCGTGTTGGGTGTGGTTAAGGCCTACTCTTCGCGCGTGGGGGGCGGGCCATTTCCGACGGAACAGGAAAATGCCATTGGTGAGAAAATTCGGCAGCGTGGGCGGGAATTTGGCACCACCACCGGACGCCCACGTCGCTGCGGCTGGCTGGACTTGGTAGCGGTGCGCTACGCCGCCTCCGTTACCGGCGCAACGGGCTTGTGCATCATGCTGTTGGACGTTCTTTCCACATTTGATGAGATAAAAGTTTGTGTTAAATATGCCACACCCGATGGCGCTTCCGATGAGTTTCCTGCCGACGCCGTGGAACTTTCCCGTGCCAAACCCATCTATCATTCCTTACCGGGTTGGCGGCATGATCTTGGTTCAGCCCGTCATGCAGCCGCGCTGCCCGACGAAGCCAAAGCCTACATCGGCTACATAGAAGAATTTGTGGGCGTGCCGGTGCAGATGGTAAGTGTCGGCCCGGGACGTGACGAAACGCTTGTGCTGGTCTGATTATGCCGGGCTGGCGGGAAAACCGTATAATCTGGGAATGATGAGCTCGGACCCGGCCATAACGATTCCGCAACCCGCCACGCATCCCGGCACGCCGGCGGAGCCTCCCCGCAGCGGTCTTCCCGGGCATATTGCCATCATCATGGATGGCAATGGACGGTGGGCCAAACGGCAGGGTAAACCACGCACTTTCGGTCACCGGGCAGGTGCGATAACGGCCCGCGAAATAATCGAGCATTGCGCCCGTCGTGGGATTGGCCAGTTGACGCTTTACAGCTTTTCAATTGAAAACTGGCGCCGCCCGGTTGAAGAAGTCAACGAACTGATGCAACTTTATGCCCAATATCTCGTGAGCGAGCGGGAACTGATGAACCGAAATAATATTCGCTTCCGCCAGATAGGCCGCCGTGAAGGTCTGCCCGACGATGTGCTGCGCGAAATTGATCAGACCACCGCATTGCTCGACGCCAACACAGGTATGACGCTTTGTCTGGCGGTTAATTACGGTGCCCGGATGGAAATAACCGATGCGGTGCGTGCCATCGCCCGGGAAGTTCAGGCCGGTCGGTTGCGGCCGCAGGACATCGAGCCGGATACCGTCTCGTCGCACCTCTATACGGCTGGCATGCCCGACCCGGATTTACTTATCCGCACGGCGGGTGAGATGCGTGTAAGCAACTATCTGCTTTGGCAGATCAGTTACGCGGAATTGTATGTGACCGATGTCTGCTGGCCGGAATTCCGCTCGGCTGATCTGGATATGGCCATCGACGCTTTTCGCCATCGGCAGCGCCGATTTGGCGGTCTCCAATCGATATCACCCCCTGATTAAAATGCAACCGGGACGTACGAAGTTATCATGATGTCGAGCGCCAATCAACCTTCTCCAGCCGAGCCATCAATCGATGATGCAGCTTGCCTCTCTTCACGCAATAATATTGAAACATTATATGCCATGATGCAAAAAGGTGAGCCAATCTCCATGCTTACCTGCTATGACTACCTGACGGCGCAGGTGCTCGATAAAGCGGGAATTGACGTTCTCCTGGTCGGCGATTCAGTTGCCACCACATTGCTGGGGCTGCCCACCACACGCGGCGTTTCGATGGACTTTATGGTCGAAGTCACGGCTGCCGTCGCGCGTGGCTCTGTCCATGCCTTGGTGATGGGGGACATGCCCTACGGCAGTTATGACACCCCGGCTGCCGCCATCGGCAATGCCCGTCGATTCATCAACGCCGGCGCTGGCGCGGTAAAGTGTGAAATTCTGCCCCACCAATTGCCCATAATCTCCGCTTTGGCAGGTGCGGGTATTCAGATATGTGCCCATTTGGGGTTGCTGCCTCAACAGGTATCGCATCCCGGTGGCTATCGTGTCCACGGTCGCCGGGAGGCGGAAGCGGCAGACATCGTTCAACTGGCGAGGGATGCCCGCGAGGCCGGGGCCGCGCTACTTCTACTGGAGGCCGTCCCACCTTCACTCAGCGCACGCGTCGTCTCGCAGGTCAATTGCCCGGTCATAGGCTGTGGTGCCGGAAAGCCCTGCCATGGACACGTCGTCGTGATTACCGATCTGCTTGGCTTTAACGGCAAACCACCGCGGTTTGTACCCGTCATCGGTGAGATGCCGAATCACATCGCAACGGCGGCCACGCAATACCGCAACGCCATCAAAGACCGAGCTTATCCCGATCCGCATCACGAGTATCAGTGAGCGTGAATGCCGCGGGCGACCGGTCGTGCAATGGCCAACCCCCCGATCGCGGGGCATGGGTTTACCTCGCGCTGGGATGGCCCGGCCCAGCCCGCCCCGGATCGGCATTCTGTCCGTCGCCGCGCAGGGCGATATAGTCGCTTTGCCGATCCCTGCGGCGCGCCATTTCACTGGCGTAACGCTGGCCAAGCCAGTCGCAATTGTCCTGCGCCCACTGGGTCAGGCTGGTTAACCCGGCCGGTGGGGCATCGACAAAAAGGCGGCCTTCCATCAGGGCAGAAATTTCGTCGCGCGTGATAATGACATCATGTACCATTTTTCCGGCGACAGCGGCAAACAGGTATCCAACTTGCGGGCTGACAGAAATGATGGGCCTGGGGCACCCAACGATTGTTCCAATGGTCTCAACGAGTCCGCGATAGGTAAATGTTTCGGGGCCGATGGCGTCGATGACACGATTGTTTTTATCATCAGCGGAACGAACTGCTAATTCGGCCAGGTCATCAACGTAGATCGGTTGCATTTTATATTGGCCATCGCCAAAAACACCGAAGACTGGCAACCGCCGCAGCATCCATGCAATGTTGTTAATTAAAATATCCTCTTTACCAAACAGAACTGCGGGTCGCAAAATTGTGAAATCCACCCCGGAATCTGTCAATGCCCGTTCAACCAGCGCTTTGCCGCGGAAATACTCTAAATGGCTGTTAAAATCAGGATTAGTGATACTCACATGCACAATACGCCGCACGCCGGCGTTTTTTGCCGCGATAAAAAGTCGCCGGCTGTTTTCTATCGCCTCGGCAAAGCAGAACATTCGGCTGTTGAAGCGTACCCAGTACGTGTTGTACAGTACTTCCGCGCCTGCCAATGCTTCGGCCAGTTTTCTCGGATCCTGCCAATGGAACTCCCGCACATCTACGGATTGGCCAAATGGATTAGCGCGGTGTGGTGAGGCGGTTAATGTCCGCACGGAAATACCCGCCGCCAGGAGTCGTTTACTGATGTACCGTCCGGAATACCCGAAGGCACCGGTGACGGCGTGTAGACGCAAATCGCTCATGCTGTTATCCGCCATTTTCGTTCTCATCATCGGCGGGTGTATGGTCGCGGTATTCCCTGCGTGCCGCGCCGAGGGCTCCTTTATCTGTTGCCATCATCGCCGGGTATGGGGTGCTCTCGGGACTTTACGGCAGCATCATAAAAAAGCGGGCAACAGGAATAAAAACATCGCCAAGCTGAACAGCACCACGGGCAACCCGGTAATGAACAACCAGACGTACATAATATCGGGTAATTTCTGGCCGCGCCGTATTAGCAGCAGCATGCATATACTGCCGAGATACCATGTTCCAAGGCAAGCGCTGATAGCGATGGAGGCAAAATCCCCCGCTTGCCCGTTCAACATGTCGCCCTGCCCGGGTTGGGCAAACTTTGCAGCTATGGCCGCGAAAAAGAGCGCCGTGTTAATAGCGGCTATAACGTATGCCAGCAGCCTCACCACCAACTCCCCTCACCATCGTTGGCCATACGGTAGAGATGCGCCATAATTCGGACACTCGGATTAGTGGGCGTGGTTTTATCACCGACGTACAACATTGTTTTTCCTCGTTGCAGAATTTGTTTTCAGCGCTGGGCGAGCGGACTGGCCGGGACGCAACGATTTCAAGTGTCATTTGCCCAAAGCCAATATCCTTTCCTCACGAAAGGCCCGCGTCCCAGTTCACTTCACTAGAAGGCAGTGGGGGGCCACGGCCACAATTGTCGGCCCGGCGGTGGTGCGCCCGGAACGGGACCCACACATTTCTCGTAGCACCGTGCAAGGGTCAGGGCCGGAATTCCAAAAACGCCGAATTTTTCCGTTGCCCAAAAATAGCAGGAGAAATGCGCGAGCGTGGCGCTCGCGCCGAACTCGTATAGATTGGCCAGGCAACTGCGTACATATTTTGACCACGGGCTGTTCCCGGCGCATTTACAGAAGCACTGGGCGTTAGCGCCCATGTATGTGTAGCTGCACGGATATTTGTTGCACACTGGAGAACCCGCGGGGGCTGGTGGAAAATCCGGCGGGGACGCTAGCCCTCGCGGCGCGGGGGCCACCGCCGGGGCGGCTTGCGTGTTGCTGCCCACGGGTGCCAGCTGGCCGGCTGGGTAACTGTATGAAATCGCGCCAGTGTTATTATCGACCCAATATGTATCACCGCCGATATCCGTTTCGGGAACCCAGCCGCCCGACATCCCCGCCCCATCCACATTTCCCACCGGGCTGCTTTGGACGAATTCGTAAAGATTGATTCCGCCTTGGTAACCGATCGGGTCGCGGGTAAGCCAGCGGCCCAGCGTCGGCAAGTAATACCGGTTCCGCACATAATAATTCTGCGTTTCAGCATCAGCGTTGTATCCGCCACCGCCCTTGAGAATTTTATTTTCAGCCAATGCGACCATCAATCGGC